>JAKOSS010000173.1 GCA_029777145.1 Acidobacteriota bacterium
GCGCCCGGATTCATATCAAGGAGTAAATATGGATAACGCAATGGTGATGACGCCGGAAATGGCGTCGTTGAAAGCAAGACTAAAGGATACGTGGAATTCGGGCGACTTCGGAAAGATCGCGGAGTCGTTCATCGACGGCGCCGAGGCGTTCGTGGAAAGACTCAACCTGACCGAAGGAACGAATGTTCTCGATGTCGCGTGCGGAACGGGCAATCAGTCGATTCCGGCGGCGAGATCGGGTGCGACGGTGAAGGGAGTCGATCTCGCCCCGATCCTCGTTGAAAAGGCGCGACAGCGGGCTGAATCGGAAAAACTCGCGATCGAATTCACGGAAGGCGACGCGGAATCGCTCGACATCCCCGACGCGAGTTTCGACGTCGTGATGTCGATGTTCGGGGCGATGTTCGCTCCGCGGCCTGAAAAGGTCGCGGCGGAATTGGTGCGGGTTTGCCGTCCGGGCGGAATGATCGCGATGGGCAATTGGCCGGCGGATTCGTTCATCGGCCAGATGTTCAAGATCGTCGGGTCGTATGTTCCGCCGCCGGCGGGAATACCGTCGCCGCTGCTTTGGGCCGATCAGGACACGGTCCGCGCGAGGTTCGGAAAGTCGGCGTCGCTGATCCGTTTCGTGACGCGGACGCTGTCGTTCCGTTATTCTTCGGGCGTGCCGGAGACGATCGATCTGTGGTTGAAATACTACGGGCCGACGTTCAAGGCGTACAACGCGCTCGATGAATCAGGCAAGGAAGGGCTCCGGCGTGATCTGATCCGGCTTTGGAACGAGAACAATCTCGCGACCGACGGCTCGACGCTCGTCAAATCCGACTATCTCGAGGTCTTGATCTTTGTGTAGACAGTAAGCAGTGAGCAGTGAGCGGTAAGCCGTAGATTTGCGATTTTCAATTTGCAATTTGCGATTGCCCAATAACAAAGTGGCATTCACTGCTCACTGCTCACTGCTCACTGCTCACTGCTCACTGCTCACTGCTCACTGCTCACCGCTTACTGTCAGATTCCCAACACATCGATCAGCTCTTGGACGGAGCCGGCTGACTTTTGCAGAGCGGCGCGTTCGTCGTTCGTGAGGCTGATCTCGATGATCTGTTCGACGCCGTTCTTGCCGAGTTTGACCGGGACGCCGACGAAAAGATTGTTGATGCCGTATTCGCCTTCGAGATATACCGCGCACGGCAGGATCTTCTTCTTGTCCTTGAGGATCGCTTCGGCCATCTCGACCGCCGCGAGCGACGGGGCGTAGAATGCCGATCCGGTCTTGAGCAGTCCGACGATCTCGGCGCCACCGTTGGCGGTACGCGTGACGATCGCGTCGAGCCTGTCCTTCGGAATGAGCTCGGTGATCGGGATGCCGGCGACCGTCGAATAACGCGGCAGCGGAACCATCGTGTCGCCGTGTCCGCCGAGGACGAAACACGTCACGTTCTCGACCGAGACGTTTAGTTCCTCAGCGACGAAACAGCGCATGCGGGCCGAATCGAGCACGCCGGCCATTCCCATGACGCGGTTTTTCGGGAATCCCGAGCGGACGTACGCGACCTGCGTCATCGCGTCGAGCGGGTTCGAAACGACGATGATGAACGCGTTCGGCGAGTACTTCGCGACCTGATCGGTAACGGTTCCGACGATATCCGAATTCGTCTTCAGAAGATCGTCGCGGCTCATTCCGGGCTTACGCGGCAATCCGGCGGTGATGATGACAACGTCCGAATTCGCCGT
This sequence comes from Acidobacteriota bacterium, assembly GCA_029777145.1. The sequence goes on from JAKOSS010000173.1 coordinate 1,735, forward strand.
TGCTTCGTATGAGTTGGCGCCGACGAGTTTGACGTCGAAGCCGTCGATCGGCGCGGCCTGCGCAAGGTCGAGCGATTTACCCTGCGGAGTTCCTTCAACGATATCGACGAGTACGACGTCAGCGAGTTCCTTAGCCGCGATCCAGTGAGCGGCCGTCGCACCGACGTTTCCCGCACCAACAACCGTGATCTTGTTTCTTCCAGCTCCCATTGTTTTGAATAACCTCTCTGAAAATAATTGTTTGAAATAGAACGATGTGAACATTTTAGTTTGTCGGCGGTGATATGTCATGCGGAGCAGCAGATAGTAAGCAGTAAGCCGTGAGCAGTGGTCAGTTGTTGGCCGCAGACAATAGAATGTGAAGTCGCGATGCAATTGCCCAATTGGCAACATCGGCCGCTCTGCTCACTGCTCACTGCTCACTGCTCACTGCTCACTGCTCACTGCTCACTGCTCACTGCTCACTGCTCACTGCTCACTGCCCGCTAGACAATTTCTCAAATATCAATTATCCATTATCAACTAACTGGTTATTCGAAACTCCCGGCAGTCGTCATTTGAAGAAATCATGAGAATTCAACTAGTCGCCCTTTGTTTGCTGATCGTCACATTTGCACCGTCGATCGTGTTCGCGCAGAAGCCGATCGTCAGCGGAGCGCGTTATTCGCGGCTCGTTATCCGCAACGCGACCGTCGTCGACGGCAGCGGCAAGCCTGCCGCCGGTCCGTTTGACATCGTCGTCGAGAACGACTTGATCAAGGAGATCGTGAGCATTGATCCGGTCGCGGCGAAGGAAGGAAAAGCGCGGCGTCCGGCGGCGGGCGAAGTCGAGATCGACGCAACCGGAAAATATGTTCTTCCCGGACTGATAAATCTCCACGGCCACACGCAGGACGAGCGCGGCGGTGTCCCGATGCCGGTTGAGTACGTCACCAAACTCTGGCTGGCGTGCGGGATCACGACGGTGCGCGACGCTTGGGCAAACAAGAATGTGCTCGGATACCGCGATCAGATCGCCGCCGGCAAACTCGTCGGACCGCGAATCTATCCGTACGGCGGTTATTTCGACGCGCCGACGCCGACGACCGCCGAGCAGGCACGCCAGCGCGTCCGCGACCTGAAAGCGGCGGGTTACGACGGCATCAAGCTTTACACGATCGATCGTGATCTGATGGCGGCGATGATGGACGAAGCGCACAAGCAGGGAATGCGCGTCATGCACCACGTCGGCGTCGAGGAAACCAACGCGTGGGACGACATCAAGTTTGGGACGACGAGCATCGAGCACTGGTACGGAATTCCGGACGCGGCGATCGAATCGGGACGCCAAAATTTTCCGGCGAGCTACAACTACAACAACGAGGTCGATCGATTCCGATATGCCGGACGGCTGTGGCGCGAAGCCGATCGTGACCGTTTGATGAAGGTCCTCGACTCGATGGTCGCCGGCGGCGTCGCGTGGGATCCGACGCTCGTGATCTACGAGGCGTCGCGCGATCTGCAGCGCGCGCAGACGAATCCCGCATTCGCCGAGTACCTGCATCCGGTTCTCGAGGAATACTTCCGTCCGAATCCGGCGAATCACGGATCATATTTCATCGGCTGGTCATCGACCGATGAGACGTTTTGGAAAGAGAATTACCGGATCTGGATGGACGCCGTTTACGAATTCGAAAAGCGCGGCGGTTTGATCGGAACGGGCGAGGACGCGGGCTTCATTTATCAGATCTACGGCTTCGGATTATTGCGCGAACTGGAACTGCATCAGGAAGCCGGCTTCAATCCGCTGAAGGTGGTCCAGCACGCGACGTCGAACGGCGCGAAGATCCTCGGAAAGGAGGACATTCTCGGCCGCGTCCGCGTCGGATACAAAGCGGACCTGATCGTCGTCAACGGCAATCCGCTCGAGAATTTCAAGGTTCTGAGCCCGCTCGGCGTCGAAGAGATCCGCGACGGAAAGGTGTTCAAGACCGGCGGGATCGAATGGACGATCCGCGACGGCGTCCCGTTTCACGCCCCGACGCTCGCGAAGGAAGTCAGGGAAATGGTCAAGGCGGCTAAGAGCCGCTGATTTTGGATTTTTGATTTTGGATTTTGGATTCAAGGTAGACTGTAGGCAGTAGACAGTAGAGAAAGTAGTTTTGTAGTCGGAAGACTGTATAACGCCGGCGCGTCGGAGCCCGCCGAATCGCGAATTGAAAATCGCAAATCGCAAATCGCAAATCGCAAATCGCAAATCTTAAGACCTACCGTCTACCGTCTACCGTCTACCGACTACTTCCCAAAATGGAAAGGGCCCGCCGTGCTCTCCCCTTCACGACGGGCTCTTGTAATTGGCCGTTAACGTAAACGACCAAACTAAAAATCTTTTACGGGCAGGACGATCGCTTCTCTCAGTACGATCTCGAAGGTCTCGCCGGACTTGATCCGGACGTCCCTACCCTTTCGCGCGAATGCGACGGCCGTTCCGCCGCCCGCTCCGATCCCGGCACCGATCAGGGCTCCTTTGCCTGATCCGGTCAATCCGCCGATCAAAGCTCCGATCGCCGTACCTCCGATGATGGAGATCGCCGACCAGTTTGCCGTAGATTCACCGCGGAGCGCCTTTACGGGCGCGGCATCCATCGGTTGCCACTCGCCATTGTCAGGTTTGATCCTTTCGAAACGGATCTCCATCGAGCCTGGCCGCCCGGCGTTTGTCGCCGGGGTCGAACCAACAACGCGTCCCTCGATCAACGTCCCTTCGGGCAGCAAAACCGTGTCGCCTGACTTTACCGGCCGGGCAATTCGAACGGTGAACGTGTCGTTCTTAGACGACACGGCGGAGTTGATCTCGACGTCCATCTTCACGCGGAACTTGGCTCCGCTTTCAAGACGATAGATCGAATCCTGCGCGATCAAATTTGAAAAGAGCAACAAAATTAAAGCGAAGACTTTGGCAGAGTGACGAAGAAAAATCATATCCAACCTCCGTCTTCGCGGATTTATCAAACGACATCCGCGAAGGTTAGAGCAATGACCGTGCCATTTAGGCGAACTTAGGTTTCTGCGGCATTTTACAGTTTGATTCCGAACAAAGTCCAACCATTTCGGATGCAGGGTACACGATATGGGGACAGGGAAAGGGGAAAAGGAGAAAGGGGGAAAAGGAGAAAGGGGAAAAGGAGAAAGGGGAAAAGGAGAAAGGGAGAAACGGGGAAACGGAGAAAGGGAGAAACGGGGAAACGGAGAAAAGGGGAAAAGGAGAAAGGGGGAGCGAACGAATTACTTTTACTTTTTACTTTGTACCTTTTGCCTTACTGGAGGATAGGGTGGCTGCCGCCCTTGCTATGATCGGCGGTTTCGCGGTAGCGCTTCATGTCATTGTGGAACAGGACGATGTGTTCGCCTTCGTATCGGACGACGTTCGAGATGCGGTCGAAATCCTTTGTGTGTTCGCCGATCATGAAGGCGCACGGCTGGAACGCGACGACGATCCCGGCGGCGTAAATGTAGCCGCCCTTATCGTAAATGGTTCCGGCGTATTGCTTTGCATCAACGGCGAGGTCAGGCGAATACTTTCCTTCAAAATCCTTCAATCGATCGGGTTTGGCGACAAATATCGTGTAATCGGAATACTTGAGCTTCTTCTTGTACCCGTTCTTGCGGGCGACCGCGAAAAGATCAGTCAGCCCCTTGTCGATCGCCGTCAGCGTCGCCTCGCTCGGCCGATCGACGCCGTAAACGACTGCGCCTTTCTTCGTTTTCAGGATAAAACCGAAGGAATCCTTGCTGATCCGCTCCGCTTCGTTGACGACAATTTGCGGCGCCGACTTCTGGGCGTAGAGTCCGACCGCCAGCACGACGGTCACGATCAAAATGTTAAGTGTCCTTCTCATACCAATCTAAGACTTGGCAAGTTGCGTGCCCGTCACGACTTTCTCGGGAAGTCGTCCGAATAGTACTCGACCGGCGGCGGTGCGTCCGATTCTGAATCCGGTTTGGTGAAGAATCGACTGACGGAGTCGGATTTGATCAGTGCAAAAACGAGCCAACCAAGTAAAACAGCGGGAAGCAATTGCCCGAATGAATAGCCCGCACGGAACGAGCCGGACCCGTTGGCGGCATTGGAACCCCAAAAGATCTGAAGCGAGCCCGAGAGGACTGCAAGGGCCAGCAATCCGACCGCCGTCCAGCGACCGTACGGCCTCCGACGGAGCATTCCGATGAACGCGATGAACGCGATCGCGGACAGGATCAGCGGAAGGATGATCGCAGCGATCGCTGTTGCCGGTGACGAAGGTCCGACCTTGAAAATGATCGCCGTAGCCAGGCCGACATAAAATACCGCGATCAAAACCATAAGAATCTGGGCGATCCAGACGGACGCCGGCCGTTTTGGCGGTTCATCTTTTTCGAAAAGGCTCATAAGATCACCAGGCTAATCAGAGTAATACGTGATCGTCCGGAACGTAACTCCGAGCGGAGTCCGGACGGTTTTGCCGCGGACGATCTTCTGCTGGAATTCGTTTTTCTCGATCCAGTTCCCGCGATCGTCAAACTTATACTCGCAATGCACGGATTCGCTCTTTGACTCGCCCTCGCTCCAATACTCGATCACGTTCCCGTCCCGGTCGAACACTTCGAAGCCCTTCGAAAACTTCTTGCCATCGGGGCCGGAATAGGTCGTCTCGACCCGATTGCCGACGGCAACGATCGTGCGACGCGACGACAACTCGCCGGTATTGTCAAAGATCGAAATCTCGATCAGTTTGCCGTCGGCTGAATATTTGTAGACAAATCTTTCCGAGAATCTCGGATCGGGTTTCGCCGAGCCGGTCCTCAGACGTTCGACAGCGAAGATAGTCTTCGAGTCCGGACTCTCAGTCCGCTGATCAGCATCAAACTCAATGCGTGCAGAGTTTCTGACGCGGGCGCCGTCCAGAACTCCCCAAACCGAAACGCTTGACGGCAATCCGTCGACGTATTCGATCGATTTCACGAGGTTCCGATTCGTGTCGTAGTAATCCTCTGAGGACCGCTGCTTCGATTGTCCGGCCTCGGCAAATTCTTCCAAAACCGCCCGTACCTTTCCTTTGAGGTTGTTGTCCGCGGCATCGGTCGTGCGTTTCCAGAGCATCGGATCCTGGGGAAGTTCGTCGGGCGTCGCTTCTTCGATCTTGGCATCGTTGAGTTCAATCGGTGCGA
>JAKOSS010000174.1 GCA_029777145.1 Acidobacteriota bacterium
GGCTCGAGCAAAACTCGCCGAACTAAACTAGCCGCACGCATGCCCGAATCACGCAATCTCCCAACCATCGCGCTCGACATCGCCGTATTCGTCTGCGGCGCCGTGGTGATGGTTTATGAGATCAACGGATCGCGGATCCTGGCGCCGCACATCGGGACGTCGACCTACGTCTGGACGAGCCTCATCGGCGTGATCCTGGCAGCGCTCAGTTTCGGCTACTGGTTCGGTGGACGTCTCGCTGACAAAAAGCCGTCGGTGGGAGTTCTCGCGGCGGCGATCTTCCTCGCTGCCGGACTCGTTTCGCTGACGATCCTGATCAAAGACGTGGTCCTTGCGTTCATCGCGGTTTCGCCGCTGATTCTGGAACTTAAATCGCTAATCGCGGCGCTGTTTCTTTTCGCTCCGGCGAGCGTACTGCTTGGATTCGTCACGCCGTATGCGGTGAAGCTCCGCACGGTTTCGCTCGACAGTTCCGGCGCAACGGTAGGACGTCTTTATGCCCTCTCGACGATCGGGAGCATCGTCGGCACGTTCGCGGCGGGTTTTTTCCTGATCCCGTTTGTCGGAAGTTCACGGACTCTCTATCTCGTCGCGGCGTCGTTGTTCCTTGTTTCGCTCCTGCTCGCGCCGTTCGCGCTCACGCGGGCGAACCTGACGGCCGTCCTGCTGTTCGTTTTCGGGATCGCGACAAACGAGGCGTACGGGATCTTTCTGTACCGGAACATCGAACTGATCGACACCGATACGGAATACAATCGCGTCCAGATCTTCCGCATGAACGACCCGGCGACGGGTCGGCCCGAGCGCGCGCTTTCGATCGATCCGGCGACGATCCAGTCGCGGATGTATCTCGACGGCGACGATCTCGCCTCCGAATATCTGCATTATTATCATCTCGTCCGACTTTACAATCCCGATTTCAGGCATTCGCTGCTGATCGGCGGCGCGGGTTATTCGTTCCCGAAGGAATACTTGAAAGCCTATCCGGGAAAAACGATCGACACGGTCGAGATCGATCCGGGGATGACGGCAATTGCCCGCAAGTACTTTGATCTGAAGGACGATCCGCGGCTCCGTATCTTTCACGAGGACGGCCGCATCTTTTTGAATCACGCGCCCGATTCGGCCTATGACGCAGTCTTTCTCGATGCGTTCACGGCGCTTTTCAGCATTCCGTTTCATTTGACGACGCGCGAATCCGCCGTCGAGATCAATCGCGTTCTCCGCCCGGAGGGCGTCGTGATCTTCAACCTCGGCGGCGCGCTGACCGGACCTCGGAGCAAGTTCTTTCGTGCCGAACTGGCGACTTACCGCAGCGTGTTTCAAGATGTCTCGGTCTTCAAGGTCCGGCCCGAGCGCCCTGACGAAGATGTTCAGAACCTGATCATCATCGCGCGAAAATCTGTCAAGACAGTGATCGCGACCGATGACGCCGAATTCTCGCGATTGCTGGCGAATCAGCGGACGATCGCGGACCCGGACGACTCGCCAGTCCTGACCGACGACCTCGCTCCAGTCGAATACTTCAATTCCGGGTACTGATTTTTTTGACGCGAGTGAAAGCAATTGCCCGAATTTGGCATTACTGATTACGAGGTAGATCAGAATGAAGGTTTTTGCGTCGATACCGAGGCTCGAAAGTCTCAAGGGCGGCAATAAGGAACTTTACGTGGTTTCGATCGCGACCGACCTGCGCGGCGCTGAAGAGGACTTCGACCGCAC
>JAKOSS010000175.1 GCA_029777145.1 Acidobacteriota bacterium
TCCGGAAGGGAACCTTCCGCGTAACCGAGGAGCGTTTCAAATTCAGCGTGTTTCATAACGTTCTCCGAACCAATTTCGGGTCTCACGTACTAAGTCATTTTGACCGATTGAAAAATACATCCATTCGACAGGTTCGGATAAGTTTTTTTCGATCTAGCCGATCAGCTTCAGCAGTTTCTGCAGACACCGCGCGCGCGTCGGGCCGATCCCGCCGAGCGGAATCTCCAGATGCGTCGAGATGTCGGCGTACGAATACGCGTCGTCGGACAGGTAGAGCATCGTCAGCAACCGCCGGCAACGGTCTTCAAGACGCGCCATCGCCTTTTCGAGCTGGAGTTCGGCTTCGAGCCGCACAAGCCGGGCGTCGGCCAGCGGCTCGTCGTCGGGAATCTGCAGCGCGACCGAGTCCGATTCGTCGTCGTCGATCGAAACCGGGCGTCCGCGCGTTTCGCGCTGGATCAGCTGGATCGTCTTGTGGCGCGCGGTCGTCATCAGCCACGCCCGCAAGAACTCCGGCTTCTCAAGCGTGTCGAGCTTGATGTACAGAGTCGTGAAAACGTCCTGGATGACGTCAGACGCCAGATCGCGTCCGAGTCCCGCGCGGCGCGGAATCGAGAACAGCAGATTCTGATATTTGTGAACGAGCTCGTCCCACGCGGACTCATCGCCGCCGCGGCAGGCTCTGATCAGCTCGTCGTCGGTTCGCTGCATTTTTTTCGTCGAGATGGCTGGCTTCCGCGAAAAAACGCCGACGGAACACAGGTTGCTTTGTTATGGACTTACAGTAACTGCCCGAAATGCGTCGACACGCCGCCGCGCTTCACCGGTCCCGCTGATCGGGATCGCCGTGTGCCTGATCTGCTCATAGACCGCATTTGCTTTCAGATTCGGATAGCGGGCGCGCACCAATGCCGCGATCCCGGCGACGATCGGCGCCGACATCGAGGTGCCGCGCCAGTTTGCGTAACGCCCGCCCGGAACTGCACTGACGATGCCTTCACCCGGAGCGACGATCTCGACCCACTCGCCGCGCGTCGAAAACGATGCGAGACTGTCCGACGGAGTTGTCGCGCCGACGGCGATCAGACCCGGAACGTCGTTCTCGGCGGCGGGATAAATGCGCGTCGTCGCGTTGCCGGTATTGCCGCCGGCCGCGACGATGACGATCCCGGGATGATGAATATTCGGAAAGTCCGTGTCGTCGGGAGTGGTTCCGTCGTTCGTCTCGGCGGCGACGAGCTTCTTGATGAGCGTCGTCGTCTGATTGGTGCCGAGACTCAGGTTGATGACATCGACCCCGCAGTCGTTGTCGCCGTCGCCGTCGGGATCGGCTGCAAAATAAAGACCCTGCGCCAGTCTCCAGAGCGTTCCGACGCCTTCGGAGTCAAGAATCCTGATCGGCATGATCTTCGCGTCGGGTGCGACCATCGCGATGATTCCGGCGACGTGCGTGCCGTGACCGAAGGCGCCCTCACGCGGAATACCGACTTCGGTCGGGTCGCTGTCGTTGTCGACAAAGTCGTAGCCGGGGACGAGCCGGTTGGCGAACAGCGGGTGCGTCGGATCGATCCCGGTGTCGATGACGGCGATCGTCTTTCCGGCACCGCGGGAATACTGCAACGCCGGTTCAAGATTGATCTTGCTCCGCATCCACTGAACGGAATATCCCTTGACGCTGCTGCCGATGCTCCACGAGATCCCGATGCTCCACGAAATGCCTTGGTTCCAGGGGAACGAACCGTTGATCGGAGCGGAGAACAGGTAATTTGGCTCGGCGAAGTCGACCCGAAGCTTGGTGTCGAGTTTGAGCTTCGAAACAACCGCCGGAACCGGCGTGCCGTCCGTGATGCGAAGCCTGTAGATCGGCCGCGACGCAAACTGCGCGATCGGCGCGGCATCCAATCCGTACTGCGCGGCGATCGCCGAAAGATCCGAATCACTCCGCAGTTTGACGATTACTTCGTTCGGAACATATCGATCGGGCGAACCCTGCGTACCGACCTGCGCGCCGGCCGTGGTTACGAACACGGCAAACAGCAGCGCCCAGAATATTCCAAGAACGAATTGACCTTTCATGAACAATGACCCCCAAATCACGACCAGGCAAAAGAGAACAAAATATCCCCGTAACCTAAGTCAGTCTCGCGGCAAGAAAAATACAACTGAGTGAAAATAATCGCGTGTCAGCGACCAACGACGACGAACGGGGACCAAAAATACGGATGGGGGGTTACCTTCAGCAGGCAGGTCTGCGCGGTCCGAAGCGATTCGCTCGCCGATCGTCCCTTTAGGATTTCACAATAGAACGTCTTCATCAACTCTTTTGTTGAGCGATCGTTGACATTCCAAAGGCTCATCAGCAGCGTTGTCGCGCCGGCCGACAGGAAGCCTTGCGTCAATCCGATCAGTTCTTCGCCCGATACGACCCTGTTCAGGCCCGTTTCGCAAGCGCTCAGGACGACCATTTTGCCTTCCAGTCCCAACCGTCCCACGTCGCGGACGGTCAGGTTGCCATCATGCAGTGCAAGTGCCGAAAACGAGGGATTATCCGGGCGAAATGTGCCGTGACAGGCAAGATGCAGAACCTGTGATGCATCGAGATGCCGTTCGAGGTTGCCGACGGAGGCTTTTTTATTGACGAGTTTCACCGACGACGGGAACATCGCGCCGATCTCGTCGATCTCATCGGCGACGAGCGGTGTCGTTTTTGAAGTGACGCCGGCGAGTAGAATCGAGTCGGGAGTCGTGCGTTCCGAACACCCGGTGTTCAGCAGAACCGCCGCGCTCGGCGTGATCGAGACCGCCCACTTCTCAACGACGAAACGGGTCCCGTCGTGGAGCGCCTGAAGCGGAAGATAATGCAACGCTCCGGCCGGCGCGATGACGATCCGTTCGCTGTTCATGAACGATTCGAACGGTCTGACCAACGCATCGTAGATCCGCTGCGAGTGCCGCCGCAACCGCGCCGCCGAGGTTTCAAGACTCGCGTCCGACAGGTGTCCCTCGAGCCGCGCCGTCTTGAGCTGGAGCAGCATCCTCTGTACTTCGTCGACGACCCAGGCCGCGTTCGCCAACGACGGAACGAACTCGAACGCCGAGCGGTTGATAACGAACGCGCCGAATTCTCCGTCGAGCACCGCGAACTCGATCAGCGTCGCGTCGCCGAGCAGATCGCCGATCGTCTCGGGTTCGATGACCCCGCGGGCGCCCGTCGCCTGCGATCCCGACCCGCGGCGTCGCGAAAGTTCGGCAAACTCGGTTTCGAGCGCGCGTGCCTGTCTTCGGATTTCGCGCGCCTGATCCTCGTTCATCCCGCCGTCATCGTCCCGGTTGAGACGGCTGTAGTACCAATTCAGCTCCGCCCGGAGCTCGTTCAGACGCGGATCGCCGTGGGCCGAATCATTGTTTGTGCCGATAGATTCAAGCAGCGTTTTGGATCGCGAGCGTTCGTGCCACCGGAACGCGCCGCGGACGTCGCCCGCCGCGAGACGCAATTTGACGAGTTCGTTGTAAGGCTCAAGCTTGTCCGTCAGAAACGAAATGCGGAACTCCTCTGACGCGAGCGCCGCCCGCGATTCTTCCGCCAACGCGATCGCGTCTTCGAGCAGCTTCTCGTCAGCGCTGATCCGACCGAGCGTCGCGAGTGACATGAACTCGGCCTGGAGCGAGTTTCCGCGCGCGTTTTCACGCGAATTTCGAAGGATCGCGCCGGCCGTCGAGAGATCGCCTTTGGCGGCCGCGATCTCGCCGCGCAGAAGATCGGCGAGGATCTCGTTCCGACGGCTCTTTCCCGAACGGAATGTCGTGCCCGCTTCGGTCGCTTCGCTCCACGCCGTGTCGAGATCCGCCTGTTTGAAGCGATCGAATGCCCTGATCAGCTTCAGCTCGGCCGCCGCGATCGGGTTTCCTTCCGCGACGAACAGTCTCTCGGATTCAGAAAGCTTCGGTCCCGCGGAATCCTCTTCGCCCGTCGCGAGAAGCGCGCGCGCATGATTGCGCAGGTTTCGCGCGAGTTCGGCCTGCATCCCGAGTTCCGCAAACCGCTCCTCGGTCTGCTTGTACAACCCGATCGCTTCCGGGATGAGGTTGAGTTCAAGATAAAGATCGGCGATCTCGAGTTCGGTCGTCACCGCGTGCGTCGCCATTCCGAGCGATTCGTAGATCCCTCGCGCTTTCTCGAGGTGGCTGAACGCCGGATCGTAGTTTCCCTGAAACAGCTGCAGTTTGCTGATGCTCGCTTCGATGTCGGCCTCGATCGCCGTCAAACCGTGTTTCCTGGCACGGCGAAGACCGCGTCGATAGATCCGTTCGGCTTCCGAGAACTCGTTCTGCGCCGCTTTTGCGAAGGCCAGATTGTTCTCGAGCATCGCCGCCTGCGCCTGATCGCCGAGCTTTTCAAACCGCCGGAACGCGGATCGCAGAAACGGTTCCGATTCGGCGTACAGATCGCGCCTCAGGTAGAGATTTCCGATGTTGTGCTCGATCTTTGCCGCCGAGAAGAGATCGTTCTCCGCGACCAGGTCCGACCGCGCCCGGAGACCGCAGTCGACGGCTTCGTCGTATCGTCCGAGCAGCGCCAGGGCGAAGAGTTTGCTGATCTGGGTGTTTGCCGCGGCAAGTTTGTTGCCGCAATCGAGAAAGATTCGCTCCGAACGGTCGATCGACGAGAGACTTTCTTCGAGTTTTCCCTCGACAAGGTGTTCGATCGCCGACGCCCAGTGGAGATGACCTTCGATCTCAGGCTCGTCCGTCATCCCGACGAGATCCCGCAGTGCGGCGACCGCACCCGAAACCTTTCGCGGCTCGCTCGTCCATGCCTTGTAGCAGAATTCCCGAAGCGCCGCGGCAAGCTGCGCATCGCACAGATCCGCATGATTCGAAAGCAGGAGCTTTCGATCCTCGGAGTCGGCGGCCGCCAGTTGTTCGGAGAGTTCTCGACGATTCATCGGTTCGAAATTCATTATCCGTACATCGCCGCGAATGAACAAACGGGACGATGTTGCGCAGTTTCCCGATAGCGCCTATAGTCGGCGGTGAATCCAAACAAAAAGGAGCAATTTTGAGATGAAACGAGTACTTTGCATGGTTGCGATCTGCTTCGGCGCGGTCCTTTCGACGGCTGCCCAGGACAAGGACGTCGTCTCGACGCGCGAGATGGAACGCATCAACTGGATGGAGTTCAAGGAGACTGTTCCGTCGAAGATCGACACCGTTCTGCTGCCGACGGGAACGCTCGAGCCGCACGGAGTGATCAACAACGGCGCGGACAACACGGCGCCGTTCGCGATGGCGAAGACGATCGCACGGCGGGTCAACGCGATGATCGCTCCGACATTGCCGTACGGGATCACGGGATCGATGGAAGCTTATCCGGGAGCGTTTCAGATCACCGAAAGCGCGTACCGGCCGTTCGTCAAACAGATCCTCGAAGGCCTCGCGAAGAACGGATTCAAGAACATCGTCATTCTCAACGGCCACGGCGGCGGCCAAACGGCGGTGCTGCAATCCGTCGCGGCCGAAGTTGCGACCGAGAAGAAGGTCCGCACGCTCGTCATCAACTGGTGGTCGTTCGCATCCGACGAAACGAAGGAAGTATTCGGCGAAGACGGTGGCCACGCCGGGTGGAACGAAACCGCGTTCATCCAGGCGATCGACCCGACGCTCGTCAACAAAGAGCGCTACAGCCCCGATCTCGCGACGCCGTATCCGGCCGCCGGAACCTGGTCCGCGGTCCCGTTCCCGTCCTCGATCGGGCTTTACCAAAAAGGTCAGGGCTATCCGCAGTTTGATCAGAAAAAGGCCGACGAGTACTACAAGAAGGTCACCGACAAGGTCGCGAACCTGATCAACGACGTTGTGAAGAAGTGGGGAATGATGAACTGACAATTCCAGGAATCCGTATTCCAGATTCCAAGATTCCAAGATTCCAAGATTCCAAGATTCCAAGATTCCAGGATTCCAGGTTACGTGGTCCTGGAATCCGTTTCGCGCGTTTTCGCGTGAGTTAGCGGTCAGAGAAAGAAGATCCGACCGCGAAGAAACGCGAAACGTCGCGAAAGGCGACCGCAATGAGGGAACCACGAACTTGAAAACCGCTCGGATCAGCGTTGGGTGAATATTCTGACAGACTACAAGATTCCAAAATTCCAGGTTACTTGGTCCTGAAATCTTGGAATCTTGGAATCTTGGAATTTTGGAATCCGTTGTTATGCAGCCTTAAGTCCGCCGCTCGTCTCGTATTCCGGAAACATAATGATCGCAGGATGTATGCCGAATGCCTGTGCAAGTTGCTCGGCGCGTCGTTTTCCGATCTCAAGTCGACCGTTCTCAAGCGCGCTGATGTTGGAAGGTGAGATACCGCAACGGATTGAAAGCTCTTCCTGGGTCCATTCCTTGAGTTCCCGCAACATTCTGATCACTTCGCCCGTCGTGAGCGCGGTCCGTGGAACGGCATCAACAAATTCATTTTGATCAATATTCATATCAATACTCATGCGGCGTGATCTCAAGGACAAGAACGGTCACCACATCGCGGTCGACGACATATATCACCCGATACTGAAGATTCAGGCGGGATGACCGTTGACCGGCACGGTCGCCAATAAGCTTTTCATCATGAAATCCCGGAAACTCTCTCAGTTTGTCGGGACCGTGCCGATAGACCAACTCTTTCCAAAGTTCGTATTTCTGCAGAACAGACCGATTCAGTTTGCGGCAGATCTTGTCGATAGTTCTGTGTTCCTTTATCTGCCACATTCTCAAAAATGATAACTTATCAATATCGATAAGTAAACACCTTTGTCGGTCTCAAGAACCCGCAACCGACTTTCCGTCGCTCGGATCGTCGATGGCGGACAACACGAATCTCGGAATCTTGGAATTTGGAATCCTGGAATATCTCCGTCACAAATCTCCGCCGCTCGGTGTTTTCCTTTCAACAGCCCAAGGAGAGCACTTATGAAAAAATTGGTTTCGGTATTTCTGGCGGTCGTCGTGATCGTCATCGGACAGTACGTCATCGTCGCCCAGAGCGTCGTCAGCGGCAAGTGGAGCGCCGAGTTCAACACCGAGAAAGCGGACAAGATCCAATTGAATTTCTCGCGGAGCGACGATCGCGGCCGCAATCGCTTCGGTTCGAGCTACGATCTCAGCGACCTTCAGGGACTTTCGTCGTCGCAGATCA
>JAKOSS010000176.1 GCA_029777145.1 Acidobacteriota bacterium
ACTGACGATATCAACCGAGATCTCGATCGCCGGTATTGACCCACGATTTTCAAGCCAGTGTAATGTGTGGCGGTCTTCAGGCCAACCGACGCCCGGCCCGTATTCGGTCGCGACGCCGTCGCGGTAATCGGTGATCGTACCCTGCAGGATGTAAACGATGCCCGGCCGGCCCTTATGATCGTGCAACGGGCCGAAGACGCCGCCCGGCTCGATCGTCACCATCCGCATTCGCAGCTGACGTCCGGCCATGCCCTCGATCTCGGGTGCAAGATCGACCGTTGAAAGCAATTGGACGGTGACGCCCTTTGTCTCGGGTCCGTTCTGAATTTCGATCATCGAAAACCTCCTCGACTTGTTCAGATACACATTTCGATGCCGAAGCTAATCAGGAGGTTTCTCAGTGGTCGAAACTCTCTGAACTTCGCCGATCTTCCCCGCTTCTGCCAAGTTCGAACCGATCGCTTCTCCCAATCACCCCTTCTCCCGTTCTCCCTTTCACTTTTCCCGCTTTTCCCTTTTAACTTCCTCTTGCCATAAACCCAGAAAAGGGGCATACTTACAACTGTTTTGCTCTCAGAGTGTCTCGGTTGATACATCCGTTCATGTTAGACAAGGCGACAGTTTCGGTTCGGTTAGAGAGTTTGGTCAGTAGTTCTTGCAGCATATTAGTAGTTCATTGACGAGCCAGGCGAGTCGCATTGCATCGAAATCGAATTCCTTCAATCGCCTTACTCCAACGCTGCATCCAGTTAAAAAATTTTCAGAGGATAAATGAGTACAAAACTTTACGTTGGAAACTTGTCGTTCCGCGTGACGGACGATGATCTTTTCGAGCACTTTTCGCAGGCCGGTGCAGTTGAATCGGCGAACGTTGTGATGGACCGTGAAACGGGCCGTTCGCGCGGATTCGGATTCGTCGAGATGGGTTCGGAAGATGAAGCCACGGCGGCGATCGCTCAGTTCAACGGCCAGGAATATGACGGCCGCAACATGGTTGTCAACGAAGCTCGCCCGCGCGAAAACGGCGGTGGCGGCGGCGGTCGCGGCGGATTCAATCGCGGCGGAGGCGGCGGTGGTGGCTACAACCGCGGCGGCGGTGGCGGCGGCGGTTACAACCGCGGAAACCGCTGGTAAGCAGCGTAGATCTAAAAGAAAATGACGGGGCATTCGTGCTCCGTCATTTTTTTGTCTTCGGTTGTTCAGCGCGAGATGCGCTTGGCTTTGCTCCCGACTCCATCGTCCGAATCTCCACGCGCCGAAGGCGCGTCGGAACGATAACCCCTGGCGGAGCGAAGCGGAGCCTGGGGTTATGTCCGCGAAAGGATATTAAGCCCCAAAGGGGCGCGGCAAGCTTGAAAAGTCCCGGAGACCGGAATTACAATCCGAACATAATCCACGATTCACATGCTCAAAGCAGCCTCAATAAACTATGTCTCACACGAAATTTCTCTACCACATCGTTTGCGGTACAAAGGAAAGAAAACCGCTAATTAGTCCTGTTTGGGAAGACCGCCTTCACGCATTTCTCGGTGGTGTCGTTCGGAAGGCGCACGGAACTCTTATCGAAGTAAACGGTATTGAGGACCACGTGCATTTGCTTCTGCGGCTTGGTCCGACGATTGCGTTTTCGGATTTCATGCGAGAGCTGAAATCAAAATCATCGGGATTCGTACGTCGAGAAATGGAGCCCCGATTCGGTTGGGCGCATCGTTACGGTGCATTCTCGGTGAGTGAATCGAACGTCGAAAAGGTGCGTCGTTATATTCAACGACAGAAGATCCACCACAGTCGGCAATCATATGAGGATGAATACAGGCAGTTGTTGATCAAGAATAAGGTGGAGTTCGACGAACGCTACCTGTTCTAATACCCGCTGCGCCCCTATGGGGCTGCAGATTGTATCTCCCGTTTTCCCCAGGCTTCGCTTCGCTTCGCCAGGGGTTATCATCTCTACGCCCCTGCGGGGCTAAATGCTTACTCCAGTTTTCCGTTGTAGTTCGCCAATTGCCCGACGATCTCGTCGATCGTGCTGACGCGGAGCGGGCCCGACGCGACGCCGTTGACGATGATCGAGAACGCGAGGCGTTCGCCGCCGGCAGTCGTGACGTAGCCGGACAACGCCGAAACCTGATCGATGGTTCCCGTTTTGCCGCGGACATTTCCCATGGCCTTCGTTCCCTTGAACCTGTTCCGCAGAGTGCCGTCGACACCGCCGATCGTCAGCGCGTTGTACCACGTCGACGCGTACCGGCTTTTCGTCGCCATGTAAACGTAAAGATCTGCGACCGCCGCGGGCGTCACGAGATTGTGTCGCGAGAGGCCGCTGCCGTCGTACTGGACGATGCCGTCCGGAGCGATGCCGATCTCAGTCAGGAAGTTCTTCACAACGAACAATCCGCGGTCGGAACTCGTCGACCGTGAATCAAGATACGGATTGTTCTTAACCGAGTCGGGGACAAAAAACGCACGTCCTTCTTCACCGAGCGTCCACAGGAGCGTTTCCGTGTACATGTTCTGGCTCGGTTTGAGCGTCTTCGCGGCGATCACGGACAGTGGAAGCGATTCGACCTTGGCGATCTCGACCGGCGGGACCGACGACGCGACGGCAAGCATCGACTTGTCCTTCCCGCTGATGACGCGCCGGGTCCCGGTGATCACGACGCCTTTCTTTTCCAGCCGATCCTTGAGCAGCGAGATGAAAAGTTCTGCAGGTCGTGTGACCGTCACAGAATTGCTGTATTTGCCCCCGACCGGCATTGTGCCGCTGATCTCGAAAACGTTCTGATCGAGTGACTTGTGTATTGATAGTTCCTGTTTCGTTCCGGCCGCCGTTGTCATGCAGGTGTTCGCGATGCGTACGACGCTATTGAACGGCGTCATGTTGACGATGCACGGATAGCCTACCGTCCCGCCTGAAACCGACAGCACGATCGTGTTGTCGTTGTAGGGAAGCGCCGAAACCTCGGCACCGTAGTACCACTGGAGATCGTCCCATTCCCAGCCGGCCGGGATCGCGTAGCCCGAAAAGTAGCTTTCGTCGCCGACGAGGTTCCCTTCGATCTTCGTCACGCCGGCGCGCATGATCGCGTCTGCGAGATCATCCAAACGCTTGAAATAGTCGCCCTCGTCGAACGATGTAGAAAACGAAACATCACCGCGGCCGTAGATCGTCAGATCGCCCTTCACGGTTCCGGTTTCGTCCGGTTTTGAATTCGCGAAGACGCTCGTGACGAACTTGAAGCCGGGAGAGAGTCGTTCGATGGCGGTCGCGACCGTGAAGTTCTTCATGTTCGACGCCGGCATGAAGTAACGTTCGGCGCCGTCTTCATAAACGACCTTTCCGGTGGAAAGCGAGACGATCTTGATCCCGATCGATCCGCGCCGCGTTTCGTATTTCGTCGAACTCAGCCTGATCTTTGACCGCAGTTCGTCGAGTGCCGGATTGGCATCGGTCAGCGGCGCCGGAGTCGGGACCGTAACGGCCGGAAAAGGTTTCGGCGTCGGTTTGGTGACGACGACCAGCGGTCGGGTCTGCGCGGAGGCAGAGACAAACGCAAACGTGACGGCAAATGCGACGGTTAGAAGTAACTTCTTCGGATTCTTCATTGCTCTTGAAATCTTAAAGTATCAAACCCAAATGAGAAAGGCGGCGTGTCTTGCGAGTCAAGACGCCGCCGCCGATCGAAACCAACTGATCCGGATCACTTTGCCTGGCCGACAAGCACGTCGATATCGGCCTGCGGGACGCGGATGTCGAGCGAAACCTCGCTGCCGGTCTGAGTTATCTTCACGCCGTCGATCATCTTCGCATAAACACGCTTATCCGCGCCCTTCGAGCTCGAGAGCAGAATTTTCCCCAAATCCTGAAGATCGACAAGCGAGGCCTTGAGATCTTTCGCCTGGGCCGCATCGACGGTTTCCGCTCCGATCCAAACCGACGCCATTCCACGTGAAATATCGAAGAATCCGGAGACTTTGCGGATTGAATCCAAGCGCTTTCCGAGCAGATCGTCATCGACATCGATCACCTTTGAAAGGCCGTTCGGGACGATCCCTCCGAAGCAAATGATCGATCCGGCCTTGCGGTTGACGAGCGCCTGGACCTCAGCGCTGATCGTCGTTTTTTCTTCGAGCATCGAGCGCATTTGCCGCACGGAGCCGATCGCAAGAATATCGCCGTCGAGCGAAGTCACCGCCATTTCGCGGTTCAGTCCGTTGAGTGCCGAGTCGAGAATCCCCGATATCGATGAATTGCCGGTCTTTGCTTTCGCCTCTTTCACCAACTTCTCGGCGTCGAAGATGTAAACCTTCTTGCCGCCGATCGTATCTTCGCGAAACGTTCCGTCACCGCCGAGTTTCGCGATCTCGACCAAGGTCTCGGCGTTGGATTTCGAGTGCGCCAGGATCATCGGACCAATGTCCGTGGTGTTGTCTTCGCGCGTGCTGGCGGAAAACCCGATCGCGATGCGGTCGAACTGGCGAAGATCGATCCCGGTTTTTTCCTTGATCTCGTTCAGCTTTGAGTTGATGTCCCCAAGCATCACCGGATTCGACGCAAGCACCTGCGGCAAGCCGACCTCGAGCAAACGCTTGGCGTCGATGGTCATCGCCATGTCCGAGGCGGGAAGTTTCGACAAAAGCTCGTTCGGCTTGGCGACCGAGGTCTTTGCGGGCTGTGCCGCGGACGTACCGATCAGACCGATAGTGATGAGTGCGACCGTCAGGATCGCGGAAATTCTTGTTTTCATCGTTATTTCAAACTTGCAAAGCATGTAATAGATGTCCGGTTCGGTCAGATTGGTTCGCCGGGATTCTCCTTGACGACCTCGAATTCGAACCACAACTCCTTGCCGCGCATGATATTGCTCAGATAGAACTCCCAGAACTTCCGCAAAAACCTCATCGACGGGAAACGCTGGTCGAGGTTCGCAAGAAACTCGATTCCTAATGCGCGCCACAAGCTTTGCAGCGAAACATACGTCTTCAGCGGCTTCAGTCGGACGTCCGTGTAGAAGTCAAACACCTGACGATCTGGAGAGAACGTGTTGAACGAGTATGAATTGAAGTGATTGCGGTGCGTCGGGTCGGTCGGCCAGTCCGGATTCGTATAATGCGGCGTCACGAGTTTGATCGTCCCGCCGTTTCGCGTGATCCGGTAAAGTTCGCTCACGAACGCCATCACGTCGGGAACATGTTCCGCAACATGCCGCGAGACGACGAGATCGAATTCGTTGTCGTCGAACGGATACGGCACCGCGCCGAGATCGTGAATGACGTCCGCGGCGGTGCGCGGATTGTTGTCGAGCCCGATCGCTCCTTCGTATTTGTTGGCGCCGCAGCCGACGTCAAGTATTTTCATCGATCGTTGCCTGAGATCCGCTCCGCCGCACCGCACTTCGGGCACTCGAGGACCGTCCTTTCCGAATCGGCCCAACGCGCCATCGCCGTTCCCGAGAGTTCGGCGAACTTCGATTCGGCTTCGCCTTCGCGAAACAATCTGGAGCGCCCGGTCCGCGGTTCGCCGGCCGCGTCGCACGCCCTGCACGTCCATCCGAATCCGCGGTTAAAGAACTTCTCGGTTTCCCTCATAAGAAAAGATGGACAGCGAAAATGATACTTTCACTGTCCATCCGACTCAAATGTTGTGCCCGGCTATTCGCTTCGCGGGCGTCCCTGTATCGACGCCGGAAGAGACAGCAATTTCACCGGAACAGTTGTGTTCTTCCCGTCCCTGACGATAACAACCTGAACTGTATCGCCGATCGTCTTCTTGTCGAGGATCTTATAAAGGCTGTCCATATCGTTGACCGCTTCGCCGTCGACCGAAACGATGATGTCGCCGAAGACCATTTCGCCCATCTGGTTGCGGGTGAACCCGCGCAGTCCGGACTTCTCGGCTGATCCGCCCGGGATCGTGCTGCGGATCAGCAGTCCCTTCTCGACCGGCGTCGCGATGCCGCGTTCACGGAGTTCTTCGACGCTGAACATCGTCGCGCCGAGCTTCGGCCGACGAACTTCGCCGAACTGGATCAGCTGCGGAACGACCCTTTTGGCGATGCTCACCGGAATGGCGAAGCCGACGCCGACCGATCCGCCGGTGCGTGAAAGGATCTGCGAGTTGATTCCGATCATGTGGCCGAACTTGTCGAGCAGCGGACCGCCGGAGTTTCCGGGATTGATCGAAGCGTCCGTCTGGATCGCGCCCTCGATCGGACGTCCGTTGCGGGCGCGGATCGGTCGCTGAAGCCCCGAGATCACACCGGTCGTCAGCGTCCGGTCAAGACCGAAAGGGTTCCCGATCGCCAGGACCTTTTGTCCGACCTGCAGCGCATCCGAATCTCCAAACTGGACGACGGTCAGCTTGTCCTTGCCCGGATCGATCTTGATGATCGCCAGATCAGTGTCCGGGTCGCCGCCGACAACCGTCGCCTGATAGGTCTTTTCGCCGCCGAAACTGACACTGAGTTTGGTCGCGCCTTCGATGACGTGGAAATTGGTCACGATGTGGCCCTGATCGTCGATCACCGAGCCCGAACCGTTACCTTTTTCAGTTTCGTCCTCGCCGAAGAAGCTCGTGAACTGCGTGCTCGTCGAGATGAACGCGACGCCCGGTGAGATCGCCTTGTAAACCTCAATGCTGTTCTGTTCGTCGCTGACCGTCGCCGGATCGGAGATCGCCGCCGGTGTCGGAGCTTTCTCGGCGAGCGCGACGTTCGAGTTGCCGAAGTTCATCAGGCCGGAAAGATTGCTGAAACATGCGGCGGTTCCGACCGCGATCAGTGCGGACGCAAAAGCGACCATCAGGATCTGGCGTCCCGTCAATTGATAAACTGCTTTCGTCTTGTTCATAACTGCCAATATCTGTCGAAAAATTTCATCGGTTTGATGCAACGTACCGAGTCAATCGTTGTGCGGGGAAATACGAAATCAAAGGGCCCGCTGTTTCACTATAGAACAACGGGCCCGCGATGAAAATCGGAAGCAGGATGATCAGAAGACCAATGCGAACAGCCCGCGACCGAAATCGCTCAGCTGATGGATCGTCGATTCGGAGATCAATCCCATTGCCGAGAGTCCGGTGAAAAAGTGGACGCCCATCAGGCAAACATAGATGATCAGCGCAAACCCGAGCGCCACCTTGGCGAGCCGCAAATGACGCCAGCGCCAAAGAACGACGGCGGTTACCGCACCGATCGCCACCTTGACCGCGAGGAACGGAAGATCGCCGATGTCGAGAAGCGTCGCCATCAGGTGATTGCCTTCGGTCGCGAAACCGTTGCGTACCCAATAGAGCGTCAATAGCGCATCCAGGGCGTTAAGTGCGAAAAGAAGTAGGGTTTGACCGTAAAGGGGCATAACGCGGAACTGCATCCTGCAAAAACTTGTTAAACCACTTCTCTTAATTGATTTAACCCTTGGTTTGCAGCCAAGGGTTATGACAAAACTAAGAGATCAAGATTGTTCAGTTGCCCAGAGTATACTCACAATAGCCTTCGATTTCAGCATTTTTTTGATAATTTTTTGTCAGCGGCGCAGGTCGGCCGTTGCTTCCAATTGGACGGCGTCGATGATAGGTTTAGGGAACAGACGTCCCCATCGATGA
>JAKOSS010000177.1 GCA_029777145.1 Acidobacteriota bacterium
AAAGCCGCTTTTGTCTTCACCTTCGTCGTGATCGCAGTCGTATTTTACTTGCTCAGGCAATACTCGTAGTGAATCCGACCCGATCTTGCGTTTCGGGCCGGGAAGATATTGACGCCGGCCTGGCCACAGCTAGCGGCCGGCATCGCCCGCGGGAGACGACGCCGGCCGGTTGATCGGGTTCAGGCGCCTAGAACGGATCGCCCTCGAACCAGTCAGCGGTCTGATACGTCTTCTCAAACTTCAGATTGAACTCATCAAAACGGCGACGATCCTCTTCAAATTCCTCAATCGTCTGAAAGAACGAGAACTCGTATCGGTCGTATTCCATACCCGAACCGTCGAGGTGCCAGAACATCGGCGTGTCGAAATCCGCGGCCATCATCTGACAGATCTCGCAGTCTTCGTCGATGATGCATTCGTTGGGCGAAACGGTCAGGTTCATCCGGCGGCGCTCAGCGTCGATGATCTCCGCGGGCGTGCGTTCCGAAAAATCTTCATTCGGCGTCGCGAGCCACTCGGACGCGAATTCGGCCAGCGAGTCGGCATCCGTTCCCTCGACGGCAAACGCTTTCGCGAGAAGTGCACGGACGAAGTCGTAATGAACGACGATCTCGTTCGTCCCGAAACCGGCGAAACGGTAAGCGTCGCAGTCCGTCGGCAGCGCCGGCGGACATTCCTTCGTGAACGACCATTGAAGCGCCCGCGAGTGCAGGTCGGAGACTATGAAATCGTTTTTCTCGAGCATGATCTCGCGCGGCGACCGGCCTCCGAGTTCTTCGAGCGGAGTAACCAGCCACCGCGCGTGGATGTCGGTAAAGAGATCCTCGTCGTCATTTCCGCGATTCAGTTCGCATTCCGACGCGATGAATTCGAAGAGCGGCGGACCGTAAAGAACCGACCGGTGATCGAGCCGTTCCCGTGAGGCGCGTTCGGCGCGGCGTTCGTCGACGATCCCGTGGTAGTGCTCGATCGATGAGACGACCTCCCAGTCGTCGGGCAGTTTGTACGGGAGCGGGAACCGCGCGTCGTCGTCAGTCCGGACGTGAACCGTGCCTTCCTTTCCGGCGCCGGAATACGTCGAATCCCGGGCGATCACGCGCGCGGCAAGATCGATCACGAGAATGCCGGCATCGTAGGGTTCGGGATCGAATCCGTCGTAGAAGAAGCCGAACGGGTTGAAGTCCGAGTCCTTCGGACGGAATCGCTGGTGCGCGTCTTCAAGTTCGGAGATCGTTTCAGGTTCGGCGGTCAGCGAGGCGAGCAGTTCGTCGCCGAACGATCCGTGCGCGTAACCGCTGATAATACGTAAGTTGTCGATGAGATTGATGGTGATTTCGCTCATATTGGTGAAGTTGCGGATAAGACTCAAAGTCTTTCCGTCGGTCTGGGTTTGAATTCCTTTCGCGCTGAGGCGAGGTTAAAGTTCGAGTGAGTAAGATCGACCAAGGCGGTGCGATCATTGATTCAAAAAATGTGAAAGTGTTGTAGCACGAAACGCGTTTGCGAGGCAACGTATTTTTTGGAATTTTTGATCAGAATTTCTTCTGGCCGCCCGCTTTTCCCGCGCCGAGCGTAGAATGAAGGGCCGCGGCGAACGTCGGCCCTTCTTCGTTCAAACCCCGCATCACGCCGCGAGCGAGATGTCGCGGACGAGTTCGGCGGTATCCAATGCCGGCGCGCGTTGCGCGATGTCGCTCTGCGAGATCATCCCGCAGAGTTTTCCAAAATCGTCGACGACCGCGATCCGTCGGACCTGCGCGAGTTCCATCTTCTCGATGCACTCATCCACGCACATTTCCGGATTCACCGCAATGACGTTGTCGGTCATGACCTCGCCGGCGATCATCGTCAGCGGGTTCTTGTTGTGGGCGACGGTGCGCAGCGCGAGGTCCCGATCCGTGATCATCCCGACCGGGTGAAGTTCACCGTCGCGGTCGACGACCGGAATCGCTCCGCAGTCGAAGTCGGCCATCATCTGCGCCACGTCGTGGAGGCTCGTATCGACGGTCGCCGCCGCCACGCTGTGCGTCATGACGTCCGCCACGCGCATGTCGCTGCTGGCGGTCTCAACGCGCCGGGCGGCCGCGTCACGCGGCAACTTGCCCTTTTCGACGTAGGTTTTGAGACGCAGGAAATCGTCGTCGAGGATCGATTTCGGATCGGTGCCGAAGAATCTCGCGAACACCTGCCCCGCACGGCCCGCCACGGGCACATAGTTCATTTCAAAATGAAGCCGCGTCGCGCCGAGCCCGGCCGTTTCGAGCCTGATGAAACCCCAATGATCCTCGCCGTCCGTGCCCGTCCAATGGATCTCCTCGTTCGGCACGACCTCGGTGATCCGCACCGTCCAAATCACTTCGGTCCCGGCCGGACCGTCCAGCGTCCAGCGAAATCTGCGGTCGCCGAGCGCTTCGACCTTGCGGACGTGTCTCATGAAGTTCGGAAAATACTGCGGGTACTTCATGACATCGAACAGTCGATCGCGGGGAGCCCCGACGGTGATCGTCTTGTCGACGTGCACCGCCTTTGCCTCGCCGGTCGGAAGCAATTCACTCAGCGGACGATTCGCGGCCGATCGTGCCAGCAATCCGACTCCGGCCGCCGACAGGAATGACGCGAGCAGATTGCGCTTTCCAAGCCCGAACAAGAGCAGACCGCCGCCTGCCGATGCCGCCGCGGCGCGCATGCCGGGTGACCAGCGATCGTCGAGGCGGTCGCGATGCCGGTGCCGCAGCGCCGGGTGATCTTCATCCGGATCGTGGACCTCAAGCCGGTCGACGACGCGTCCCGCGCCGGCGATCGAATCGGCCTCACACCGAACCTTCTTGTATTCGTCGCGCAGAACATGCCCCTCGAGCATCACGGTGCCGTCCTGAACGGTTGTTTTGATCGCCGACGGG
>JAKOSS010000178.1 GCA_029777145.1 Acidobacteriota bacterium
ATTGAAACGACCGTCAATCTGCCGTTCATCGCGGCCGACGCGACCGGTCCGAAACATATCAACGCGGTCTTGACGCGTACCAAATTCGAGGATCTCGTCCGTGATCTCGTCGAATCGTCAGTGGAGCCGTGCCAAAAGGCCCTTTGGGACGCGAAACTGAAGCCGACCGACATCGACAAGGTAATTCTGGTCGGCGGACAGACGCGCTCACCGATCATCGCCTCGACAGTGACTGAGGTTTTCGGAAAAGAACCGTCGGCAGAGATCAATCCTGACGAAGTCGTTTCGATGGGAGCGGCGATCCAGGGCGGGGTCATGACCGGCGACATCAAGGACATTGTGCTCCTCGACGTCCTGCCGCTCTCACTCGGTCTTGAAACGCGCGGCGGATTGTTCGTCAAGCTGATCTCGAAGAACTCGACGATCCCGCTCAAGAACACGATGACCTTCACGACCGTTGTCGACAACCAACAATCGGTCGAGATCCATATTCTGCAGGGCGAACGCGAGATCTCGTCAGGAAACCGCAGTCTCGGAAAATTCGAGCTCGTCGGCATCCCGCCGTCGCCGCGCGGCGTGCCGCAGATCGACGTTTCGTTCGAGATCGACGCCAACGGCATCGTCAACGTTTCGGCGAAGGACAAGATGACGGGGCTCGAACAGGCGATGCAGATCACGCCTTCTTCGGGACTTTCACCCGACGAGATCGACCGTCTCATCATGGAAGCGGAAACGTCGGTCGAACGCGACAATGAGGCGAAGGCGCTGATCATGCTGCGGAACAAGCTCGACTCGCTCGTGCGCAACACGCGCAAGGCGATGTCGGAATTCGGAAAAGGCCTCGAGCTTGAACAGCAGAAAGCGATCAACGGAATGTTGGGCGAAGCTGAGGAATTCGTGACCTCGGACGACCCGCAGCAACTCAAGGAAGCCACCGACAAGGCCGAAGAGGCAGCAAATCAACTGACCGCCGCGCTGATGGTGATGGCGTAACAGTAGACAGTCGAATCATTGCGGAACCCCGCACGAAGTAAGGGGGCCCGATCGCAGAGCGATCGAAGCGCTTCCTATCGTGCGGGGCGTTGCGTTTTCTGGTAGTCTTGTGAGACTCACTTTAGGAGCCTCACAATATGATAGATAACTATGGTTTCGATGAATTCGAAACCAATGACTTTCCCCTCGCATACCTGATCACTCTAAGGACGTACGGTACGTGGTTGCAGGGCGACGAACGGACATCGGTCGACCGTCATGAAGACCGCAACGTTTATGGATCACGCAGGATTCGATCAAACCTAAATTTCGAAGACAAAATGGCGAAATTGCTAAAACACGATCCCGTGACTCTGAACAAAGCTCAGCGAAACGCGACCGATGTTGCGATCCGCGGCCTGTGCAAAGATCGCGGATGGGATCTTAAGGCCCTTAATGTCAGGACGAATCATGCCCACTCGGTCGTTAGTGCGCAAATGAAGCCAGAAAGAATTGCGGACGCGATGAAGGCGCGCGCCACAAAGGAAGTGCGCGAAAAGGGTCTTTTTTCGAAGGACACCAAAATCTGGTCGAGGAATCGAAGTCGGCGTTGGCTTTGGAAGCCTCGGGATGTGGATGCGGCGATCCGGTACGTACTGTTCCGCCAGGACAAGAAGTCGTTTGAAGCATGGATGCTCGAAAATGGTTACAGTTGGGGCAAGAGAGGCGAAAATGATGCGGAACCACGCACGAAGTAAGGGCGTGTGCTCGCAGCGCGGGCAATCCTCGATGGAGTCCGATACCGCGGATCGATCGCATCCGCGATCGGGCCCCCTTACTGCGTGCGGGGCTCTGCATTGCTTGCCAAAGTCGTCCGCGTTGTCGCAATATATCTTCATCACGTCAGTTCATTAGTTTGGGCTGACGTTTGTGTTTAGGGTACCGATGGCGAAACGAGATTATTACGAAGTATTGGGTGTGGCGAAGAACGCGTCTGACGCGGAGATCAAGTCTGCCTACCGCAAGCTGGCCGTGAAGTATCACCCGGACAAGAACCCGGGTGATCACGAGGCGGAAGAGATGTTCAAGGAGGCGGCCGAGGCATATTCAGTCCTTTCGGATTCGAACAAGCGCGCCTCGTACGATCGCTTCGGACACGCCGGCGCGAACGGACAGGGATTCGGCGGTTTCGATGCACAGGGATTCTCGAACATCGAGGACATCTTCGATCTGTTCGGATTCGGCGACATGTTCGGCGGCCGCGGACGATCGTCCCGCTCGGCAGCGCAGCGCGGAGCGGATCTTCGATACGACATCGAGATCAGCTTGGAGGATGCCGCTCAGGGCAAGGAAGAGAAACTCCGGATCCCGCGTCTTGAAACCTGCGACGATTGCGAAGGCCGCGGTGCGGAAAAGGGAACCGAACCCGAAACCTGCGTCGCCTGCGGAGGCGCCGGCCAGACTCGCTATCAGCAGGGTTTCTTCTCGGTAATGCGTACCTGCCCGAACTGCGGCGGACGCGGACAGGTCATCAAATCGCCCTGCAAAAAGTGCCGCGGAGCCGGCCGCGTCGAGAAGGAAAAGTCACTTGAAGTGAAGATCCCGGCGGGAGTCGAGACCGGGTCGCGACTGCGCGTCAACGGTGAGGGCGAAGCCGGAACCAACGGCGGCCCGACCGGCGATCTGTACGTCGTCATCCACGTCAAGGAACACGAAACCTTCGAACGCCAGGGGGCAAACCTATATGCATCGGTGCCGATCTCGTTCGCGCAGGCGGCACTCGGGGCTGAGATCCCGGTCAAGACGCTCGACGGGGAGCAGAACCTGAAGATCCCTGCCGGAACGCAGACCGGAACGGTTTTTCGCATCAAGAGTGAAGGCATGCCGGTCCTCGGCGGACGCGGCAAAGGCGATCTCTTCGTCGCGGCGACCGTCATCACGCCGAAACATCTGACAAAGGACCAGCGCAAACTGCTCGAACAACTCGCCGAGATCGAAGACACCGAGTTCCAGGACGAAAGCTTCATGGACAAGGTGAGGAATATCTTTGGGTAGGCAGTGGTCACTCCATTTGCGATTTTCGATTTGCGATTTGCGATTGCCGTTCCCCCAAACTCCCCTTCACCCATTCTCCCCCTCATGCCCAGCGGCCCGCGGCAAGAATTTCGAGTTCCGCGTTTACCCGGCCGGCGTGGGTGGTCGGTGGTCAGAACCGGGAGCGGCAGCGACCGGGTAGGATGGGCACCAGTTCAACAACAATCACAAATCGCAAATCTAAAATCCAAAATCGCAAATCGGAGGACCGGCAAATCGATCCAAGATTCAAGAACCATTAACCAATCCCCAATCCCCAATCCCCAATCCCACATCCCCAATCCCCAATCCCCAATCCCACATCCGTAATCCCCAATCCCCAATCCCCAATCCCACATCCCAATTCCCAAATGCTCTTGACTCCCGACCCCGGACTCAGGATTATTGAGCGATGAAAAAACTTCTCCTGATCGCGCTCTCGTTCATCGTTCTGCTCATCGGAGCGTTCTTTGCGGTCGGTTTCGTAGTTCCCAAATTCGAATACACGAACCGCGTCGAGATCGACCGGCCGGTAGATGCCGTCTGGACATATTTCGCCGATCCGGCGAAAGCCGGCGAGTGGATCCACGGACTCAAATCGATGGAACTGATCGAGGGCCAACCGAACACTCCCGGCGCAAAATTCAAGCTGGAGTTTGAGGAAGACGGTCGGCACATCACGATGACCGAAACCGTCAAGACGTGGAAACCGCGCGAGGAATTCAGCTTCAGTCTCGTCAATGAGGTCATGATCAGCGACACGACGGTGCGTTTTTCGGAACAGAACGGAAAGACGGTTGTCGTGCAGACCGTCAACGCGCAGGGCGGCAATCCGTTCTGGCGATCGTTGTTCGGGCTGATGCGCGGGACATTTCAGTCGCAGGGCCAGGAGATCATGGATAACCTCAAACGAAACGTTGAGAAACAATGATCCGGAAATCAATCATCATCGCCGTCATCGCGGCGGCGGTCTTCGTCCCCACGCTGTTCGCGCAGACGCCGACACTCCGCGTTGACGCCGCAGGGGAAGGCAAGCCGATAAGTCCGGACCTGTTCGGTATCTTCTTCGAAGACATAAACTACGCCGTCGACGGCGGTTTGTACGCGGAGTTGGTCCAGAACCGTTCGTTCGAATATCAGGCGACGGAGCAGCCCGCATGG
>JAKOSS010000179.1 GCA_029777145.1 Acidobacteriota bacterium
CCCTCGCCCTTTCCACTTGTGATTCAACCCGGTCGCTGCCGCTCCGGTTCTGACAGCCGCACCGGTCACTGACCGACGATCCGCGACAGTGCAGACAGCGTCTTTTCAATATCGTCGCGCGAAACGTCGCAGTGCGTGACCATTCTGATCGCGGGGCCGAACGGGATCGCGTGGATGTCGTCCGCCTTCAGCGAGTTGCAGATGTCCGCCGACGACTGCCCGGTTCCCGCGACGTCGAAAATTACTATATTCGTCCGCACGCTTTCAGGATCGATCGAAATTCCAGGCATCTCAGCCGCGCCTTCCGCCAACCGGCGAGCATTCGCGTGATCCTCGTGCAGACGCTTCGGCGATTCCTCGAGCGCGATCAGCCCGGCCGCCGCCAGTATCCCGGCCTGACGCATTCCGCCGCCGAACCGTTTCCGCCAAACGCGCGCCTCGGTAATGAATTCTTTCGACCCGACGAGAACCGATCCGATCGGCGCTCCGAGTCCTTTCGAAAGGCAAAACTGAACCGAATCGCACGCCTTCGACAGATTCTCGACCGTGTCGTCCTGGGCGACCGCCGAATTGAAGATCCGCGCGCCGTCGAGATGGACGGGAAGTCCGAGCGCGTGCGCGTGGCGGCAAATGTCGTCCGTTTCGTCGGCCGTCATCACGCTTCCGCCGCCGAAGTTGTGCGTGTTCTCGAGACAGATCAGTCCGGTCGGACACGCATAATACGCTTGGTTGATATGCAGCGCGCCCTCAATCTCGGGCCACGTCAGCATCCCGGTCGGGCTCGCCGCACGGACCGTACGGATCATGACGCCGGAGACGATCGCCGGCGTTCCCATCTCCCAATTGAAGATGTGCCCGCGTTCCTCGACGATCACCTCGTCGCCGGGTTTCGTATGAAGTTTGACCGCGATCTGGTTTCCCATCGATCCGGTCGGAACGAAGATCGCCGCTTCCTTGCCGAAGATCTCGGCCGCGCGTTCCTGCAGTCGATTGACGGTCGGATCCTCGCCGTAAACGTCATCGCCAACCTCGGCCTCGGCCATCGCGCGCCGCATCGCCGGTGTCGGTTTCGTGACTGTGTCGCTTCGTAAGTCAATCATTCCATTTTCGATTTGCGATTAAAAGCCGAAGATCGATTTACGGTTCGAGAACTTCACGAACTTTCGGTTGTCCTAACAAGTAGCCGGCGATCGTCAATATCACTGATCCGACGATCGAAAAACAAATCTCAGCAAAATCCGGTGATCCAAAGCGCGGTCCGACGCTGCTCGTCGTCATCTCCGAAAAATCCCTGAACACCAGAAATACGATCAACGAAAAAATCGGAATGACCATCCAGCGACGGAACCAGCACAAACAGAAGCCGAGGAGCCCGACCCCCCAATATTGAATGTAGTAGCTCGTCAGCGGGGTCTCCCAAATGCCAAATAGAAGCTACATTGATCCAATCCCCCTGCCGCGTGAACGCGGAACGTCGAACTACCGCAATCCGTTGCAGATCTCGTCGAGCACGGCCGATCCGGGGCAGAGTTCCTTCTCGGTCAGTGTGTTGAGCGGAGCCTCACAGGTCTTCAGGTAATCGTGAAGATCCGGACTCGCGGCTTCCATATAAAGCAATCCCGTCAGAACCTCGCCTTTCGATCTCGCGATCTGCACGGCGTTGATCGCCGAGATCCGGTTGAGCGGATCCCAGTCGTGATCGAGTTTGCGCAGGCATATCTGCGAACCGTCGTGCATCGTCACGACCTGCGCCGAGCCTTCCGCGTAATCGGCGGTGATCTCGCGCGAGATCGGTACGAAATCCATCGTTGACGTCATTTCCATGTGATTGCGGACGTAATCGTACGATTTCGTCGAACCGACGTTGTTGTTGAACGTCACGCACGGCGAGATGACGTTCAGAAAAGCGAATCCCTGATGCGACATCGCGACCTTGATCAGCGGCACGAGTTGGTCCTTGTCGCCCGAAAAACTCTGCGAGACGAACGTCGCTCCGAGCTCGATCGCGAGACTCGCGAGATCGATCGATTCGAACGGGTTGATGTGCCCGGACTTGTTGATCGAACCGGCGTCCGCGGTCGCCGAATCCTGCCCTTTCGTCA
>JAKOSS010000180.1 GCA_029777145.1 Acidobacteriota bacterium
CCTTTTCGCCATCCTTGATCCACGCCTCGTCGATCAGGCGTTTGAGCGCCGGCAGACACGCCGCGCCCTCCGGAGCGCAGAACAGCCCCTCGGCCGATCCGATCTCGCGAACTGCCGCGATCAGTTGCAGATCGGACACTCCGACCGCGGTTCCGCCGGATTCGCGAAGCGCGTCGAGTATGAGAAAGTCGCCGATCGCCTTCGGGACACGCAGACCCGACGCCGATGTGTGTGCATTCGGAAACTCCTCGGCGAACCGTTCGCCGGCTTCGAACGCGCGGACGATCGGCGCGCACCCGGCCGCCTGGACGGTCACCATCCGTGGGCGCTTCGACCCGATCAAACCCATCCGCTCCATCTCGTCGAAAGCTTTCCACATCCCGATAAGTCCCGTTCCGCCGCCGGTCGGATAAAGGATGACGTCGGGGAGCGTCCAGCCGAACTGCTCGGCGAGTTCGTATCCCATCGTCTTTTTGCCCTCGACGCGATACGGTTCCTTGAGCGTCGAAACGTCGAACCAACCTTCGGAATCCTTGAGATCGGCAACGATCCGGCCGCAATCGGTGATCAGCCCGTCGACGAGCGTCACGAACGCGCCGTTCTGTTCGCACTCGATGACGTTCGCACGCGGCGTATCGACCGGCATGAACAGATGCGCTTCCATCCCGGCCCGCGCGGCGTAAGCGGCGAGCGCTCCGGCGGCGTTTCCGGCGGAAGGTGCGGCGGTCTTTTTCACGCCGAGTTCCTTTGCCATCGAAACCGCGGCGGTCATTCCGCGGGCTTTGAAGCTCTGGGTCGGGTTCGTCGATTCATCCTTGATGTAAAGCTCGATCGCGACCGGCAGCGTGGACGCGAGCCGGTCGACCTTCAGCAACGGCGTCATCCCCTCGCCAAGCGAGACGATGTTCGCGTCGTCGACAACCGGCAAAACCTCGCGGTAGCGCCAAAGACTCGGCGCGCGCAGTTGCAGCGACTCTTTCGTCATCGTCAGCGCCGCGGACTCAAGGTCGTAGCGAACGAGCAGCGGTTTGCCGCACTCTCCACACAGGTTATGCAGCTTACCGGCTTCGTATTCGACGCCGCAATTCGCACATTCCAAATGAGTTACGTTCATTTCTTGATGAGTTCCTTGAATAAGTTGAACGCCGCCGTGAATCCGAGCGAGATCGTGCCGCTTCGCAATCCGTCCTTGTACGTAAACCGTTTCGGATACCACACCTCGGCGGCGGCGATGCTCGACAAGTACGTCCCGGCGATCCGCGGCACGCCGATCACGCGCTTGCCCGACGGCGTGCGCGCCGTGACCGTCGACAGCAGCGCGTTGCCAACCTTGGATTTCAGATCGCGCTTTTTGCTGCGGTAGAAACGGCTGTCGACCTTGAAGGCCTCGTCGAGACCGGCAATCGTCGACTGTTTGATCAGATTCTTGCCGAAATCCGACGCGAGCCGACGCCCGAATCCCTCCGGCTTCTTGCCCCATTCTTCTGGCGAATTCCGGATCGTTCCCCATGTCGCGGTCGCCGCCACGCGCGCCAACGCCGTCGGCCCGAACACGCTCTTGAGATAATTATTCCGGCGCTCCGACGGATCCGGTCGCTGGTACGTTCCGGTCGTCTGCGCCGAAACGCCCAAGGCCGCAATCGCCGTCAGCACGGCCGCGATTATGTAACGATTCACTACTACTTCCCCTCCTTGCTCAGCATCGGCTTCAAAGCCTTGTAAACATTGTCCGTCATGATCTTTTCACCTTCAGCGTTCGGATGGATCCCGTCCGCCTGGTTGAGGTTCTTGTCGAGCGCGACGCCCTCAAGCAGGAACGGCAGAAACTCGACCTTGTAATCGGTCGCAAGATCCGGAAACGCCATCTGAAAGTCACGCTGGTAGTCGCTTCCGACGTTCGGCGGCGCGAACATTCCGCACAGAAGCACGCGGATCTTTTTGGCTTTGGCCTTTTCGATGATCGTCGCGAGGTTTTTCTTCATGTCCGCGACCGGCATCCGCCGCAGAAGATCGTTCGCGCCGAGTTCGAGGATCAGAATCTGGACGTTCTCCATCTCAAGGACCCAATCGATGCGTTCGAGCCCGCCGAGCGACGTATCGCCCGAAACTCCGGCGTTGACGACCTCGAAATCGTACCCGTCGGCATTTATTTTCTGTTGCAGAAGATATGGATACGACTCCTTCTCGAGCAATCCGAATCCGGCCGTCAGACTGTCGCCGAACGCGACGATCTTCGGGCGATCGGCCCTGACCGAAGGCGTCACAAGCGGTCGGTCGAGATTGACGTTTGTCTCTCGCGCCGTCGTGCCGCCGCACCCAGCGAGTGTTGCCGCGACCGTCGCGAACACGATAAGTGATACGATTTTTCTGGCTAACCCCATGATCCGAATAACTTTTTACGTCAGCATCCGTTTAATTGATTCAGATTTTATTTGAACTTGAGGGCCGATTTTTCGCAAGTTATCATCGAAGAAAGACTTATTACGCACGGCGCAGCCCAAGGGCGAGCAACGCCAACCAAACTATGATCAAACTCTCGAATATTTCAAAAGTGGTCCGATCCGGCACCGAAGACCTGACGATCCTTGACGACGTGTCGCTCGAGATTCCCGACGGCGAGTTTGTCGCGATCACGGGTGCGTCGGGCAGCGGAAAATCGACGCTTCTCGGACTGATCGCCGGGCTCGACGCGCCGTCGTCCGGCGAGATCCTGATCGACGGCGACAGCGTGACCCGGATGAACGAAGATCAGCTCGCCGCGCTCCGCAGCCACAAGATCGGCTTCATTTTCCAGTCGTTTCATCTGATCCCGAGCCTGACGGCGTTCGAGAACGTTCTGATCCCGATGGAGATCGCCGGGCTCCCGGACGCGCGCGATCATGCCGAAAAACTGCTGAAGGACGTCGATCTGACGAACCGCGGACATCATTACCCGACCGAACTGTCCGGCGGCGAGCAACAGCGGATCGCGATCGCGCGCGCGTTCGCGAACGATCCGAAGATTCTCTTGGCGGACGAGCCGACGGGAAATCTCGACTCGCGCAACGGCGGACATATCTTCGAACTGATGACCGATCTCCACCGGCGGAACAACGTGACGCTCGTGCTCGTGACGCACGACCAGGCGCTCGCTGACAAGGCCCAGAGACAGATCAGACTCAAGGACGGCCGCGTCGTCGGCGACGAGGTGAACGCCGTTTAGTATGGGCTTTATCGTAAATCTGACAATTCGGGAGATCCGCTCGTCGTGGCGGCGACTGCTGTTTTTCTTTCTCTGTATCGCGATCGGCGTCGGCTCCGTTGTCGCGCTGCGCTCGCTGATCCAGAACCTCGGACAGGCGGTCGGCGGCGACGCCCGGGCGCTTTTGACGGCGGACTTCGAGGTCAGTTCGACGACCGATTTTTCGCCGACCGACGTTCAAAAGATCGAAGAGGTGGTCGGAAAGTCGCCGATCGTCGAGGCGCGGACCGAGTCGATCACGACATCGGCGATGGCGCGTCCTGTCGATGAGTCGATCGAAACGTTATCGTTCGTTGAGCTCAAAGGCATCGAACCGCCTTTCCCGCTCGTTGGATATTTCACGACATCCGACGGCAAACCGTTTGATTTCAAACTCTTGGACAATAACGGCGCGGTCGTTTCACCGCTTTTGCTCGACGATCTAAAGGTCAAGGTCGGCGACAAGATAAAGATCGGCGGCGGAGTTTTCCAGATCCGCGCGACTTTCGAGAAAGAACCCGGCGGATCGGGTGGATTCCGGCTCGGGCCGCGGGTTTTCATCGAAAAGAAGGCGTTCGACTCGGCGGGAATAACCACAAACAGCGGCCGCATCCGTCGCCGGATCTCATTCCGGACTTCCGACAATCCCGCCGAACTCGTCAAACGCCTCCGCGAGAACCTCAAAGGCACGGTCATGACCGTTCAGTTTTACCGCGAGACGCAGGAAAACCTCGGCGAGCAATTCGCCAGAACCGAGAATTACCTGTCGTTGACCGGCTTGCTGATCCTGGTACTCGGCGGCGTCGGAGTTTGGAATGTCGCGCGCGTTTTCGTCGAACAAAAACGGAAATCCGTCGCGATCCTGAAATGCCTCGGAGCCGGCGGCGGCCGCATCATCACGGTCTACCTGATGCAGATCCTGACGCTCGGATTTGTCGGCAGTTTGTTTGGCGTTTTCCTCGCGCAATGCTTTCTGTGGTTCGCGCATTACAGGTTCGCGGACGCGCTCCCGGCGACGCTCAGCTATTCCGTGACGTTCGGCGTCTCGATGCAGGGACTGTTGCTCGGAGTTCTGATTTCCCTTTTGTTCTCGGCGCTCCCGCTGCTTCAGGTGAGGAACATCAAGCCGCGGCTGCTGCTTCACGACGCATCGGGCGAAAAGATGCGCCGGCTCGACTGGACGCGGACGCTGATCGGCGGAATCTCGATCGCCGGCCTGCTCGGACTCGCGACGTGGCAGGCCGGGTCGGTCAAGGTCGGCGCGTTCTTTCTGGTCGGACTGGCGTTCACGTCGATCTTTCTTTATCTCGCGGCGCTTTTGCTCACGCGTGTCCTTCGCCGGTTCCGCAAATTAAGTTCGTTCGCCGTGACCCAGGCGATCAATTCGCTTTACCGTCCCGGAAACCAGACGCGGATAATTCTCCTCGCGGTCGGGCTCGGCGCGTTCGTTGTCCTCGCCGTGCAGTCGCTGCAGACGAATCTCGTCCGCGAATTCGATTTCACGCGGAATCAGACCTTGCCGGCGCTGTTCATCATCGACGTGCAAAAAAGCCAGATCGAGGAACTGACCAAACTTCTCGAGGCGCGCACCGGTGAACCGGCGCAGGCTTTGCCGACGGTCCGCGCGCGGATCGCGTTCGTCAACGGCCAGCCGATCGATTATCAAAACCGTGAAACGCGCCAGCAGCAGGGACAGATCGGGCGCGAATTCGCCGTCACCTACCGCGAGAATCTGGACAAGAACGAGTCGATCCTGAGCGGCGAATGGTGGAATCCGTCACGCGGCGTTCCGCAGGTCTCGGTCGAGGAGGAAATGGCGAAACGGCTGAACGTCGTACCGGGCGATTCGATCACGTTCGAGATCTCCGGCCGCGATGTGACCACGCAAGTTGCCAACATCCGCAAACTCGATCTGCGGAACACGCGGACGGCGTTCATTTTCGTCTTCGCGCCGGGAGTGCTCGAAAAGGCGCCGCAGACCTTCGCCGCGAACGTCATCCGAAAACTGCCCGAAACGGACCGCCAGAGGCTTCAGCGAGCGATCATTGACCGTTTCCCGAACGTTCAGATCTTCGACGTCGCCGATATCGTCGCGACGTTCCAAAAGGTCGTCAACAACATCGTGCTGGCGATCTC
>JAKOSS010000181.1 GCA_029777145.1 Acidobacteriota bacterium
CGTCGAGCAGTATTCCGGCGCGAAGCTCGAGCACCTCACGCACTATTCGATCGACCCGCACACGACCGCCGGCAATTGCGAGAACTTTACCGGCGTCGCGCAGATCCCGATCGGATTCGCCGGACCGCTGAAGGTCAACGGTGAGTTCGCGACCGGCGAATATCTGATCCCGCTGGCGACGACCGAAGGCACGCTGATCGCCTCGTACAACCGCGGCATCAAGGTGCTGAACCTTTCCGGCGGTGTCAAGACTACCGTCGTCTCAGACGCGATGCAGCGCGCGCCGGTGTTCGTTTTCGAAGACGCGCGCGCCGGGCGAAAGTTCGTCTCGTGGGTACTCGAGAACATCGGCAAGATCAAAGAAGAGGCCGAAGCGACGTCGTCCGTTGCGAAGCTCAAGTACATCGATCCGTACACGTCGAACAAGTTCGTTTATCTCCGCTTCAACTACACGACAGGCGACGCCGCGGGACAGAATATGGTCGGCCGCGCGACTTTCGCCGCCTGCAGCTGGATCATCGACCACTACGAAGGGATCAAGCATTTTTATCTGGAATCGAATTTTGCGACCGACAAAAAGGCGTCGCAGGTAAACGTCATGCGGACCCGCGGAAAGCGCGTCACCGCCGAATGCACGATCCCGCGCAACGTCCTGATCGAGCACATGCGCGTCGAACCGGAATCGCTCGTTTATCACTCGGGCGTCGCAAACGTCGGATCATTCATGTCGGGCGCGAACAACAACGGCGCGCATTCGGCGAACGGCATCACGGCGATGTTCATCGCGACCGGCCAGGACGTCGCGAATGTCTCGGAATCTTCGGCGGGAATAATTTACTCGGAAATGACGGCAGAAAAGGATCTGTACATCTCGATCACGATCCCGTCGCTGATCGTCGCGACGCACGGCGGCGGAACGGGCCTCGCGACGCAGCGCGAATGCCTCGACGTGCTCGGCTGCGTCGGCCGCGGAACCGTCAATAAATTCGCCGAGATCGTCGCCGGAGTCGTGCTCGCGGGCGAGATCTCTTTGGGATCCGCGATCTCAAGCTCCGACTGGGTTTCGAGCCACGAAAAATACGGAAGAAACCGGTGAACAAGTAAAAGGTAAAAAAGGAAAAGGGAAAAACTGTCGTCAGGACTCTTTGCCCTTTTTGCCTTTTCCACCCGCTCACGCAGGCGGTACTGACATCGTTTTGCACTTTGTCCACCCGCTCACGCGGGTGGTACTGACTTAGCTTCTTCCCACGCTCTGATGATGCGATCGGCGACCATCGCGGGCGCGCCGGGGATTCCCATCAGGCTCCCGAAACTCCCGACATCGACAACGTACGGCCTGCCTTGACTGATCACGATATCGAGCCCGAACAACTTGAGTTTCAGTACATTAGCACAATTGCGGACGATCCCGTCCAACAAAACCGACCCGTTGAAAGGTTCGCTCATTTTGTTTCGACGGTCACTTTCAGACCAGCGGCGTTTGGTCACGAAGATCCGGCCGTCGAGATAATAGGCCTTGACGAACCGATCGTTCTCGTCGGGTTCACAGTAGCGCTGAACCATCAGGAATTCGCTGAATTTTGTATCCGACAGGTCCTCCGGCGTGCGGATGATCTTGATGCCGTCGCTCCGCGCGCCGTCAAACGGTTTCGCGATCAACGGATATTGAGCAAGGATCGGGAGCAATCTCTCGGGATCCGTCGTCGTAAAGGTTTCAGGAACCGGGACGCCGCCGGCGTGAAGGACTTGCGAGACCGCGACCTTGTGTTTGACGAGCGCGACCGCCGGATACGGATTCAGTGTCCTCGCGCCCGCCGCATGCAGCGCGCCCGCGAGGCCCAGACCCAAATGTCCGACCGATTTGAGCACGTACAGATCGTCCTCGACCCTAATCTTCGAAAGTTCGATCAACTCATTTTCGGGACAGATGATCCGCACCGTCGCGCCGCGCGCCGCGAGTTCATCGGCCATCGCGGAGGTAACAGCTGTCACTTTGCTGGCAATGACGGCGATCTTCATGCGGTTTTGTCGGTCAGGATAGTCGAATTTCCATTCAAGATTCAAAATTCAATGATGAATGTTGTGACGGAACCCTTGAATTTTGTAGGTACACGCGCCATTTACCGGGCGACACGCAACGAATAATCAATGCGACCGCGAATTTCGCGAGCGGACGCCAATTCGTTGGATAATTCGACGAAGGAATTGCGATACTTCATGATCGCGAAACTATCCGCTCGCAGTTCTCCGTTTTCAGCTATTCCGAAAACGTCAGCCCGCGGCGGGCGGATAGTCGGAAATCGCGAACGCACGGCGATGATGTCGTCTGGGCGCTAATCGGGCGCACGAAAAGATATCCGTTCGCAGTTCTCCGTTTTCAGCTATTCCGGAAAATTCAGCACATCGTCGGTCCGCCCGTTGACGCAGGCGGTACCGACATTTCCGATTTGCGATTTGCGATTTGCGATCGCGATTCAAAATCTTGAACTTTTCGAATCTTGAATATCTTGAATCTGCCGGTCGCTACCGCTCTTCCGATTTGCGATTTTAGATTTGCGATTTTCGATTGGGTTTTTGATTATGACCACTGCTCACAGTTCACTGACCACCGACTTCGGCTTACGGCTCAATAAGATTTAGCGCCGATTCGAATTCTCCCGTTTCGATCAGATCCTCCAGCACTTGCCAAATTCGCTCGCGGGTCATCTCATCGATCAGAATCAGATCGCTCGCCCAAAAATATTTGCCGCCGAGGCACTCACCGGTTTCGGCATTTTTCGAACTTAATGTCACGATATTGCGGAAAGTGAAGAAAGTCGCGACCCACCTGGTTCCGTCGTAAAGTTCAGCTACGACATCGGTATTGTCGTCCAAACGGTCCCATCCATCCTCCCACTGCTCAGCTTCAATCCAGAGCGACTTGATTCTGCGCATCCCTTCCACCTCTTCGGAACACCTCGAGAATTCGCCTCACTTCGTCGACGGAAACAAAAATGAACTTGGACCATTCGTCCTCGCACCGGTGCGGGTAACCAAGCAAGTTTCGGAGTGAATTTTTTATTGCCAGTTGAACGTCTTCGGCTGACTCGTTCGGCGGTGGCCACGACTCAAGGATTTGTTCGACTTTCGTCCGCTCCAAACCGAAAAGGGTGATGAATTCCCACTCTGGAAAAAAGGGACCTTCAACAGTTGCGCGTAAACACTGTCTAATCACATCGCGCTCACATTCGTTCATATCAGCCAACAGCATTGAAAACCCCAATCTAATCCGAATAGTTGAGAGCCACGTCTTCCCCGAGCGCGAGGTCGCGAACGGCCTCTTCGGACGTTACCTGATACTCAGAAAACGTCAACTCGTCACCGCTGTTCAGTTTCCCGTCATTGCCCGCGTGCGCGAGGATACGACCTTGCGGATGCCTGCAAAAACTTGAACCGCTGGTTCGTCATCAACGGTCAGCGAACCGCCGTCGTCGCCTTCATCTCGTCGGCCGAACTCCTCGCCTTTGATCGCAGCGGTTTCGAAGTCGTCGGCTTCGATCAGATACACGTTTTCCCACACCGTGAACCGGTCCTGAACACCGCTTTTCAACTTGAAGTACATAATCGCATGCGCAGCAAACCAAGCCATTCACTCACCTCTCTTGTCGAGCCAGCCAACTGCGGACCGGTCTGCTATCGATCGCCGCGTAAACGCGGAACTCCAAACTCCGGCCACTGCTCACTCCTTACTGCTCGCGGACGCAAGTCGTGTCGTTCCGCGCGCCGCAAACAGGTAGAAGCCGAAGGTCACGAGCACCATCAGCGGGCCGCGTACCCATACTCCCCAAAGGTAAAACGAATTCGCTGCCGCCTCGATCTCAGCAATTGGCCGCGTCAGAACATCCTCGGCCAGAACGATACGTATATTTGGATAAACCACAAAAAACGTCAACAGTTCGCTGCCGAGAAGTATCAGCGTCCCGATGATCAATGCCCAGCGAACCTTACTTCGATGCCAGCTCACGATCGCCGCCAATATCGAAACGATCAACAGCAGCGGAACGAAAAACTGAAAGAAATCTCCGGGGTTGCGGACCGCGACAAATGCGCGCGTCTTCACCAGCGAATCGGGCATATTGTGAAACCAGTTCGGGAGATACACCATGATCTCCAACGTTGCCCCACCGAGCACCAATCCCGCGATCGAAAAGGTCATCCATGTCAGGATCTCACTCAATTTGTCTCTCATGTCTTATCCTCCTTTGATGCGCCGCCGCGAACCGCCATCCGCGGAAAGCGTCTGGTTTGAACAAATTATTGATTTCATGAGGGATCTTGGCCCAGACAATTGGATCTGAACACGTCTGGGACGGAACTGCGTTGATGCCGGACATTCTATCACAGTATCGAGGTGCCTTTTTCCAATGCAGGCAAGAGACAACGACGCTCAATTTGCGATTTCAGATATTTGCGATTGAGTTTGTTGACTCTGTTCACTGCTCACGGCTCACGGCTCGCATCTGCGATGTCGGTCACCTGGATCATCAGCGCGGTCATGCCGGAGTCGCTGCCTTTTGAATGCATCTCGTCGCGATCGAAAATGACGCCCTCGCCGGATTCGAGATCAACTTTCCGTCCGTCCGATCCGGCCGCCCAGCCGGAACCCTCGATCACGAGCAACAATTGTGCAAAGCCAGTCGGGTGCTCTCCGATCTCTCCCCCCGCCTCGAACCGGACCAAGTGCATATGCACATCGCCGTTTCCGATCGCAAACTCACGACTCGCGGCACGCACGCTGTCGAACAATGTGATCGGATCGCAAGGAGTTCTCTTGAGGTCAATGAAACGCATGATTACGAATTCGGCCCGCCCTTCCGATTTGCGATTTTAGATTTGCGATTTGCGATTCGGTCTTTGATCCGGCCCACGGCTTTCGGTTACATTTGCCGGTCGTTACCGATTTGCGATTTTAGATTTGCGATTTGCGAATGTTGTTAATCCACCGCTCATCCCTCAGCCCACCCGGTCGCTAACGATTTGCGATTTTAGATTTGCGATTTGCGATTGTTGTAAATCCACCGCTCATCCTTCATCCCTCAACCCACCCGGTCGCTAACGATTTGCGATTTTAGATTTGCGATTGTGGTAAATCCACCGCTCATCCTTCATCCTTCATCCTTCAAACGACCCGGTCGCTACCGCTCCCGGTTCTGACTGCCGACCACTCACCACCGACCACTCACCACCGACCACTGCTCACCTCACTGCTCACTGCTCACTGCTCACTGCTCACCGTCGCTTCCCGATGAACTGCACGACCGACGCCAGTCCCGTGTGGCCTTTGCCTTCGGACACTTCCCTTTCGATCTCTTGCAGGAGAATCGGTTCAAGGTTCGGGAATTCACGTCGGATCTTTTCGATCGACATCAGCATGTCCGGGTCTTTTGGTCCGCCCGTGTTCTTCGACAATTGATCCGGCGAGTAAGCTTCGAGAAGCAGGATGCCGCCGGGTCTGAGCGCCCGCTCCAACCTCGGATAAAGCGTTGCGCGGACCGAACTCGGAAGATGTGCCGAGATCGAGATCACCGCACCGTATGCGTTCTCATCAGGTTCGAACGTCTCGAGATCCGCGACGATCGTCTTGATCCCGACGCCCTTCGATTCCGCCAATCTTTGCGCTTTTTCGAGCGCGACCGACGAAAGATCGACGCCCGTCACTCCCAATCCGCGCGTCGCCAGAAAAACGCCGTTCCGGCCTTCTCCTTCTGAAATGGACAGCACCGGCCCCGTCAGGATCCCGCACTGTTCCTCGAGAAACCCGTTAGGTTCCGTTCCGTAAAAATAATCGCTATCGGCATAGCGTTCGTTCCAAAATAGTTCGTCTGACATAAGTTCAAAAATAACTCAAAATAGCGGGCGTCCAGACAAGCGAGAGATAGCTCATCGCTCACCGCTAACCCAGGCGCGACTGCTTCCGGTCGTGATTTCGTTACACAGTCTGCACCACATAGGCACCGAGATCACATAGACGGCTCACAGCTTAGTTCTTACTCGCGGCGCAGTAGCGCCACGCTGAACAACTCACTGCTCACGCTTCAATCGTGCGGCCCGATCGAGATCCCGGTACTCCAGAACGATCTCGGCTCTCCGTCACGCGGAAAGTCGTGACACAAGCTACGGCGATTCTGCGGCACACTGCCGATCGCCATTTCGATCTCATCTGGCGCACCCGACAGCATCCCCGCCTGCTCCGCCGTCACCGGAATAACGGTCCAAAATTGCGGATCCTCTCCTCCGCTCCAGTCGATCGTCTCCGTGAACACCGTAAGAAATCCCTGCCCGCAGCTCGCGCAGATGCGCAGACGAACCGAGAAGTGCGACTCGGAAATGATCTCCGACGCGGTCGGCATTGATCGGCACGCGGCCCACGCCGCGTTCGCATCCAACGGCCAGCACTTGTCGCAGCCGAAATCCCCGGGGCCGTTTCTTATTGACTCTTTCATCGTCCGGACCAATCGCTGTTAACTTTACCATTCCTGCGCGTCTGACGCTGACACGGATCGGACGGATATCACGGATCAACACCGATCTGCGATTGAGTGTTGAATCCCGCGAGCCGATCTGCCGGTCGCTACCGCTCCCGGTTCTGACATCGCCGCTGAACAAAAAAAGGCTTCAGCCAAAAATTTGGCTGAAGCCCTTCGATTGAGATACCGCACGCGGCATGTCGACGTCTTCGCCACCCGCTAACGCAGGCGGTACGGACATCGACGCCTGCTCACAGCCCGCGGCTTAATCGAGGCGCCGTAGCGCCTCGCTGAGCGGCTTACCGTCAACCACCTCAACTAGAGTTG
The DNA here is from genome assembly GCA_029777145.1 of Acidobacteriota bacterium. The sequence continues at coordinate 6,834 of JAKOSS010000181.1, forward strand.
AAGTCGGGTAAGCACAGCCGGAATCGGAGCGTCGGTAGCGACTCCGAAGTTCTGCACCGTGACGCCGGACGTCGACTGGTTTACCCACCATTCGCCGTTGCGGTAGATCGCCTGGTCGTTCTTTCCGTCGCCGTCGTAGTCGCCCGGTACGGGACGATCGCCGGGCGCTCCGAACTGGACGATCCTAACCGATCCGACCGAAGACCGGCGAATATACCAGTTCCCGTTCGACGGACGCCAGACCGCGACATCGTCCTTTCCGTCACCGTCGTAATCGGCCGGGACGAGCACGTCGCCCGCGGTACCGAACGGGATCTGTTCGAAATTCGTTGCCGGAGTTCCGGTCGAACGCGCGATATACCAGTTATTCTCCGACAGACGGAACACCGCCAAATTAGTCTTGCCGTCGCCGTCGTTGTCGATCGCCAGCGGAATATCACCGATCATTCCGAACGGCTCGACGGTGTTGGATCCGTCTCCGCTGTTCAGGATGTACCAAGTTCCGTTCGACGGCCTGAATACCGCGACATCGGTCTTGCCGTCGCCGTCATAGTCGCCCACGACCGGAATATCGCCGGGGAGCCCCCATGACACTCCGGAGACGGTGCTTCCATTACTGTTCAGAATGTAATAATCAGGCTGGGCGCTATCGCTGTTGGCGCGGAAGATCGCAACGTCGGTCTTGCCGTCGCCGTCGTAGTCGCCCGGCACAAGAATGTCGGTCTGCAGTCCCCACTTGAGAACGCTGAATCCGGCGGTCGACTGGTTCAAATACCAGTTTCCCTCGTTCGGACGATAAACCGAGACATCGGTTTTGCCGTCGCCGTCGAAGTCGATTCGGGACCTGACGCCGGTTGCCGGAGGATCGTCATCCACAATCGTACCGATTCCTTCTCCGTCGCCGACGATCGCATTGCCGGCATCGGTGATATCAAGCGCCATCGTCTCGTCGGGCTCGTCGCCCGGGTCGTCGATCAGCGGCACGGTGACCGTTTGCGTCAATGTGTTCGCCGGAAATGTGACCTCGAGATCGTCGACCGACTGAAAATCGCCGCCTTCCGTCGCCGTGATCCCACTCGTGCTGACGCGGATCGTTACGGGTTCATTGCGCTTATCCGAGAGGGTAATGGTGAATTCGAGCGGATCGCTTTCACCGAGCCCGGCCGGACGTTCCTGAGCGTTCGCGTCGCCGACCGAAACCGTCGGACCGGCGTTGGCGGGCGACAACTCATAAACGCCGCGGCCGTAGGTTGCGACCTGAATCCGGCCCGTCGCTTGGGAAGCGAACCTCGAGACGGGAACCGGCGGCATGCCGTTGTTGAACGCCGTCCACGTGGCGCCGGTGTCGGTCGAACGGAACACGCCGATGTCGGTTCCGGCATAGAGCGTCGCGGCGTTCGTCGGATCGATCAGGAATGCACTCGTCGGAATATCCGGCAAGTTGTTGCTGATGTTCGTCCAGGTCGTCCCGCTATCGGCCGACCGGAAGACGTGTCCCGAACCGTAACCTGAGACCGTAAGATAAACGAGCGTCGGGTCGGTCGCGCTGACCACGATGTCCGTGATCGATCGATTCGGCAGGCCGTTTTCGATAATGTTCCAGTTGGCGCCGTTGTCGGGAGTAAACATCGCACGCCCGTCGCGCGAACCGGTGTAGATCACGTTGTTGTTGCTTTTCGACACCGCGATCGAGGTCAGCACGTCATTTCCGCCCTTGGTGAGATCCGTGTCACCCGCGAGCGTCCACGTCCCGAGTCCCGTTGCCGTTGCGCAGTCCGAGCAGATATAGAGTCGCCACGATCCGCTGTAAAGCCTCGCGTCGACACCGTTGGTGGCGACCGGCGCGAAGAATTCGATGCGGGCAGGGCTGCCCGTTGCACCGAACGACGCCGCCGAAGCCACGTCCTGTTGGGAGTTGGGTGTCCCCTCCTGCGTGTTGCGGGTGATCGTTCCGTTCGTCGCCCCCGCGAAGATGATGGTGCGGTCGACCGGATTGATCGCCAGCCTGCCGCCGTCGCCGGTCGCGGTGAACTCGACCCAGTTGCTCGTACCCGGAGTACGGCGCTGCGTCCCGTTGTCCTGCGCCCCGGCATAGCTTCGGGTTCCATCGGTTGGGTGAATGGCGAATCCGACGAACTGTGACAATGAGAGCGTCGCGTTCAACGAGGTGAACGTGTTGCCGCCGTCGGTTGTCTTGAAGATCCCACCGTCGTTTCCGACAAAGAATGTCGAGGAATTCCCCGGAAGGAATGCAAAGGACTGCTGATCCGTATGGACCTTTTGGGCGCTTTCCGTAAACGGCCCGTTCGGATAAGGCGGATTGAACGAACCGTTGAGATTCGTAAAGGTGACGCCGGCGTCGGTGCTCTTGAAGAAGTCGCGGCAACCGACCCAAACGACGTCGGCATTTGACGGATCGGCCCTCAAATAGGTGTTGTAGCCGAATTGTCCCTGATCAAGCCCGGCCGCGGTGTTCGTCACCACGCCGCGGGTTGTCCAAGTCGCGCCAGCATCGTTGCTCATTTCCAGCCGCACTTCGGCCGGCGGTCCTTCTGAACCGAAATATGCGTAAACGCGATCGGGCGCTGCCGGCGTTACGGCGACGCGAAAGTCTTTGGTCGCGTCTTCCGAAGCCGTGTACGGTGATGCCAACGCGATGTTCCAAGTCGCGCCGCCGTCGACCGATTTGAAGAGTCCGCGCGGGCCCGCGGCGGCACCGAGACGAAGCGCCGCATAGACGATCTGGGCATTTGTCGGATGGATCGCAACATCCGTCGCGATTCCCTCAAGCGACTGCGTCCACGCCGCTCCTCCGTCGTTTGAGATCCAGATTCCGCCGATCACGCCGCAGGAACCGCGGTCCCCGCAGTTTGCGGGGCTCGCAAGCGAATAAAACTGGGCGAGGTAAACTTTGTTGGGGTTCGCGGGGTCGACCACTAGCCTCGTCGTGGTTCCTTTCTCAGGCAGTCCTGAAGTATTTACGCGGTTCCAGGTCGCACCGGCGTCGGTCGATTTCAAAACGCCGCTTCCGAAGTAGTTGTTGTCGCGGTCACCCATTCCGGCATAGACCGTGTTTGCGTCGCTCGGGGCGAAAGCAATCGCGCCGACCGAAAGGTCAACCTGATTGTCGGTCACCGGTGTAAAGTTCGCTCCGCCGTCGGTCGAGCGCCAGATACCTCCGGTCGCTCCGGCAACGAGGATGATCTGCGCGTCGGCGGGCGAGATCGCGATCTCGTTGATGCGGCCCGAAACATTCCCGCCCGGACCGGCTCCGGCAGTCGGCGTCGGGCCGATCGAATTCCATGTCCCTCCGGAGCCCAGGTTCCCGGCAAACAATCCGCGGGCAATCGCATCGTCCCATGCAGCCTTGCGAGCGTTATCGGGGACGCGGTCGAACGGATACATGCGTTGGTACATGAACCAGTTTTCGCGGCCCTCGGGATCGTCGGCTTCGCGGCGTTCGCCGACGTCGCCAGATCGATCGTCGATGTCAGCGGAGCGTTTGACCGAACTCCAACCGAAATAACCTGCAAGCGCGACGCTCAGGCAAACAC
>JAKOSS010000182.1 GCA_029777145.1 Acidobacteriota bacterium
AAAGTTCGGTTGCGGCGGGCTTGGTCCTCGCGTTTGTTCTTGCGGGATTGCCGGCGGCGTTCGGGCAGGATGTCGTCACTTCCGACGATTTCTCCGGCGGCGCCAGCGTTTACACCTTCAAGGAAAACCGGAAGGCGAAGAAGCGGACGGCCGCCGTCAAGAACGGTTACGTCCCGCGGCGGAACGTCGCGCGTCAAAGAAAGGCGAGACAAAAACTGAGGACGCAGATCGCCGCCGCGCGCACAAAGTCGACCCGGACGCGATTCAAGAAGGTCGATCCGCAAACGGTCGCGAAGACGAATCCGCGAACCGCGGCGCAGAAGCAAAAAGTGGCGCTCGACAGCGCCGGCGCGGCTGAGACCTATCTCGACAACGGCGATACGGAATCGGCGATCTCCGCCTTCGAACGGACGATCGCGCTGAATCCGAAGTACACCGACGCGAAGCTCGGGCTCAGCGAGGCCTACGAGCAGCGCGGCGATCAGCTTTCGGAAGCCGGCAAACCGGTCGAGGCGATGACCTCTTACCAGAACGCGATCAAGCAGGACCAGTACAATTACGAGGCCTACGCCGGACTCGCGTCGCTTTACGAATCCGAGAACAACACCGCGCTGGCGGTCGCGAACTATGAGAAAGCCTCCGCGTCGCCGACGGCGATCGACGGCGTCAACGCGAGGCTCGGAATTCTTTACTACAATCAGGGCGACGTCGCCAAGGCGGAGTCGAATCTGGTCAAGGCCGAGGCGGGCGAGCCGTCCGACCCGGAACTGAAACTCTACCTCGGACTCGTTCGGCTCAAGCAGAACGACGCCGAGGCGGCGATGAAACTGATCGACGAAGCGCTCAAGCTCGATCCGAACTACGCCGAGGCGTATTACTACCGCGGGGCGGCGAACAATCGGGCAGGAAGCCCGGATCAGGCCGTTTCGGATTATCAGCGCGCGGTCTTCATCGATGCGTCGTACACGGATGCCTCGTTCGATCTCGCGACGACGCAATACAACCAGGAACGCTACGCGCAGTCCGCCGAGAGTTATCAGAAGACGATCGCCATCGACGGCAACAACGGCGAGGCGCACGCGAATCTCGCCGAGTCGTACCGGCAAATGGAGCAGTATTCGCAGGCCAACACCGAATATGCGAACGCCGCGGAATACATCAAGGACGATCCGGAAATGTATTCGAGCTGGGGATATTGTCTCGGCAAAGACGGCCAGTGGGACAAGGCTTCCGAACGGCTCGACACGGCCGCCGGGATGCGCGGCGACGCGGTCGATTTTTCGAACATCGCGTGGGCCGAGAATCATGCGGCCGAAGAGGACATCAAGGCCGGGCGTGAAGCGGATGCGGCGAAAAGCCTCGATGAGGCGCGCGCCGCCTCGACAAAGGCCACCGAACTCAATCCGAATCTCGCGTCGGCGTTTGTCAATCTCGGCACGTCGCTCAACGGCCTCAAGGATTACGACAACGCGTCCGTCGCTCTTCAGCGCGCGGTGACTCTCCACGACGACTGGTACTTTGCGCACAACGAGCTCGGGCGCTCGCTGCGCGGCCTCGGACGATTGGCGGAAGCGGTCGCGACCTTCCAGCGCGTCGTGACGCTCAACGATCAGTTCGCCTACGGATTCTACAATCTCGGCGAGGCGCAGTATGCGTCGGGTGACAAGAAGGGCGCCGAAAAGACGATGAAGACGCTCCGGAAGCTCAATCCGGATCTTGCGGGGCAGCTCGACGGAGTCCTGAAAGGGAAGATCGACGCCGAGAAACGCAAGGTCGAACAGAAGATAAAGAACAAGATACCGAAGATCCCGTATTGATCGGATGAACGAATTCGAGATCCTCGAAAACGTACCGCTCGCGCCGCTGACCACATTCGGAGTCGGCGGCGCGGCGCGCTTTTTTGTCGCCGTCTGCGATGAGGACTCGCTGCGGCGCGGGCTTGATTTTGCCGCCGAGCGAGGGTTGAAGGTGATGATCCTCGGCGGCGGTAGCAACGTTCTCGTTTCAGACTCCGGATTCGAGGGCGTCGTGATCAAGATCGAAATCCGCGGAATTTCCCGCGCGGGAGAGTCCGTCACCGCCGGCGCCGGCGAGGACTGGGACGAATTCTGCGCCTTTTGCGTCAACGAACGGATGGCGGGCGTCGAATGTCTGAGCGGCATTCCCGGGACTGTCGGCGCGACGCCGGTGCAGAACGTCGGAGCCTATGGGCAGGAAGTATCGGAAACGATCCGGAGCGTCCGCGCGCTCGACCTTCAATCCGGCGAGATCGTATCGTTGACCAACGGCGAGTGCGGATTCGGATATCGGCGAAGCCGGTTCAATACGAGCGACCGCGGGCGGTTCGTGATCCTCGACGTGACGTATCGTTTGCGCCAGGGCGGCCCGCCGAAAATCGCGTACCGCGAACTTCAGGAACGGTTTCCGGAGGGGAATGCGTCGTTGGCCGAGGTCCGCGATGCCGTCCGCGAGATCCGCGCGTCAAAAGGAATGCTCGTCCGCCAGGGCGGCCCCGATTCCGCGAGCGCCGGATCGTTCTTCAAAAATCCGGTGGTTTCCGTCGGATTTTTTGAACGCGTCAGGACGGTCGCCGAAGAACGCGGGTCCGGACTCGTCCCGAGTTTTCCGGCCGGCGAAGGTCTCGTCAAGATCCCGGCGGCATGGCTGATCGAAAGGTCGGGGTTTGCGAAAGGATTCCGGCTCGGGAACGCCGGATTGTCGACGGTCCACACGTTGGCGCTCACGAATCGCGGCGGCGCCGGCGCGGCTGAAATAATCGCCTTGCGCGACCTCGTCCAAAGCACCGTTTTCTCGATCTGGGGCATCGAACTTGAAGTCGAGCCGGTTTTAGTAGGTTTTTAGCCCGGTTGGGAATTTGCCTTGCAAGCCCGTCTCACGGACCCGTTCTAATGTTGTAGGAGGAAGTATGCGCAAACATTTGCTCGGCTTCGCACTGTTCGCTCTCATCGTCTCATCGTTCGCCGTGATCGGCATCTTTGTCGCCCCGTTCGCGATTCCCGAAGTCCCGCGGGAATGCCCAAACAATGTCCTTTTCAAAGTGACATCGTCTTACTACGATCTAGAATCGGGAGATTTCATCACCGATCTCAAGGTCGTTTGGGACGGGACCGGAGCGCGCCCGGATTCGGTTTGGGTTTGGCAAGAGTTCGTCGGCGACGACTCGACGCTGATCGCAGCCGGTCTCGAACGAATTCAGAGCCCTTTCGCTGTCGGCAACACGGCGTCGGTAGTGATCCGTTCGGGACATGTCCGATCCCCGAACGCCGATGCGAATCTCTACGGCCGCTTCGAGGTCGCGGCGTCGCAGGAGGAAATGCGGACCGGTCTTGACGTTTCACGCGTCTCGCCGCCGCAGCAGGTCGTCTTCATCCACGGGACCAATCCGTTGTTCAAGAAATAATCTCGGCGCCGCTCAAGAAAGTTGCAAGTTCGAGAC
>JAKOSS010000183.1 GCA_029777145.1 Acidobacteriota bacterium
ATGACGGATCGACGTTTCAATTTTGATTTTGCTGTCGCCGGGACCAACTTTACGTTCCCGGCGAGCGGAATTCGTTTGACTTATGTCTGAGGAAAAGAAACAAGTCGAGAAGATCCGCGAAGCGTTCGAGCAAGAATTCGGACGCTTTGTTGATTTGCGCAACAAGTTCAACGATCTCGGACTCGCGGCGGCGGAGAATCTGCAGCGCGAGATCGGCGAGTTCAAGACGCGCCATACGGGCAAAAAGAGCGAGATCGCGAACGCGAAAAAGCTCATTGGCCGTGTCGCGCCCGAAGAACGCGGATCGTTCGGCCAGTTCGTCCAATCGGTCGAACGGCGAATCGTGTCGGCGATCGACGAGACCGAATCGGCGCTCAATGACTACATCTCGAAAGCGAAGACCGAACGCGAACGCGTCGATGTCACGCTTCCGGGACGGCGTCCGCGCGTCGGACACCTGCACCTGATCACGTTGCTTCGGCAGCAGATCGAGGACATTTTCGTGTCCATGGGCTACGCGATCGAGGACGACCGCGAGATCGAGACCGATTACTACAACTTCGACGCGCTGAACATTCCCGACGGGCATCCGGCGCGCGAGTCGCAGGACACGTTCTACACGACGACCGGTTTCGCGCTCCGGTCGCAGACATCGACGGTTCAGATCCGCGCGATGGAACGCCGCGGAGTCCCGTTGCGGATCATCGCTCCGGGACGCGTTTTCCGTCGCGACACGCCCGATCCGACGCATGTTCCGATGTTCCATCAGATCGAAGGACTGTGCGTTGATAAAGGCATCACGATGTCGCATCTGAAGGGCACGGTCGCGGAATGGCTGCGACGGCTCTTCGGCGAGAATACGAAGGTCCGGATGCGGCCGAGCTACTTCCCTTTCACCGAACCGAGCGCGGAATTCGATTTTTCGTGCTTCAAGTGTTCGGGAACGGGTCAGTCAGACGGCGCCCGCTGCCGTCCGTGCAAAGGCTCGGGCTGGATCGAACTCGGCGGCTGCGGAATGGTGCATCCGAACGTGCTGGAGAACTGCGGCGTCGATCCGAAAGTCTATTCAGGCTTCGCGTTCGGCTTCGGGCTCGAACGCATGTGCGCTCTGATGTACGCGCTCGACGACATCCGCCTGATGTTCGAGAACGACGTCCGATTTTTGGGACAGTTCAGATAGAAACGGTATTGCCGTTTGGAGTTCCGCGTTTACGCGGCCTGTTTGGAGTTCCGCGTTTACGTGGCGTTAACCTGATGCGAACTGCAATCACGTTGATCCTGCTTTTTCTGACTCCGCTCGTCCTGGCGGCTCAGGAAAGTTATGACAAAGAACGCCTCTTGAATGCGCGCGCCAGGCAACGTGAAAAAAACAAGAATCGAGAATACTGCGCAAAGTTGACGTTTTCAAAAGGCATTTCAGACAACCGGTGCTTTGAAACGTACCCGAGTGAAGTGATCGATTGGGGAAAAGGTTTCTCCGAGGGCTTGGCGAAGATCACGGTTGACGGCAAGGCCGGTTTCATCAACACCAAGGGCGAGATTGTCGTTGAACCTAAATTACCAGATGCGGGGCCCTTTTCCGAAGGCCGGGCGCCGTTTGAAAGCAAAAACGGCAAATGGGGTTATATCGATCGGACCGGCGCGGTTGTGATTAAACCAACGTTCGACTGGGCATTCACATTTCGCGAAGGACTCGGTTTGGTGCAGTCGGGCCAGCTTTGGGGTTATATCGACCGGACCGGAAAGTTCGTCATCGAGCCGTCGTTCGAAGAAGCAACCAGTTTCTCGGAAGGATTCGCCGCAGTTGGCAGCTACAACAAAGAAGCGGTGAATGCGGCGGGAAATAGAGGACTGTGGGAGCGGCGATTCATTGATCGTTCGGGAAAACCTGTTTTCGATCGGTCGTTTGACGGTGTTTCGAGAAGTTTCACCGGCGGGCTTGCGATCGTCTCCAGATCGCTCGGTTACAGCAATGAGTTCAAAGGCGTAATATCTGAAACTTACGTCATCGACAAAACAGGAAAGGAAATCTGGAAGCTAAATTCGCATTTTGTGACATGGTTTAGCGACGGCCTGATCGTCGTTGCGGTCGGAAAGAGCGACAAGGGACGGGATTCTTACGGTTACCTCGACACGAACGGACGCCGTGTTTCGGAACAGACGTTTGCCTACATTTCGGGGTTCATTGAAGGCTTGGCGCCCGCCAAAAAGGATTTCGAGGGCAAGTACGGCTTCATCAACCGCGACGGGAAATTTGTCATCGATGCGAAGTTCAGTTCCGCGCGCTCGTTTTCAGAAGGATTGGCCGGCGTTGAAGAGCAATATGAAGGATACGGATTCATCGACAAGACCGGCGCGTGGGTGATAAAGCCGCAATTCCATTGGGTTTGGCCTTTTCACGAGGGATTCGCTCTGGTCGCTCCAAAAGGCAACCGAGAGACGCACGAAAAGACGGGATACATCGACCGAACGGGAACGTACATCTGGAAGCCGACGAAATAAATGGGGTGGGCAGCATCTTACATTTCTGAACTTAAGGCCGGGCGGACGGTGAAATTTCGTCCGCGCGGGCATTCGATGAAAGGCAAGATCGAATCTGGCCAGCTTTGCACCGTCGAACCGATCCACGATATAGGGACGATCGAAAAGGGCGATATCGTTCTTTGCAAGGTGAACGGACGTGAGTACCTGCATTTGGTCAAAGCGATTCAGGGCAGCCGGTTCCAGATAGAAAACAACCGCGGACGCATCAATGGCTGGATCGGGCCAAACGCCGTGTTCGGGAAACTCGTCGCGATCGAAGATTAGAACTTATGCTTATCAGCTATAACTGGCTAAAAGACCTTATCGATATTGACCTGTCGCCGCGCGAGGTTGCGGACAGGCTGACGTCCGTCGGCAACGCGGTCGAAGGCATCGAGGAACACGGCGACGATTTCGTTTTTGATATCGATCTGACGTCGAACCGCGGCGATTGCCTGTCGCACTGGGGTATTGCGCGTGAGATTGCGGCCGCAACTCAGTCGCGAGTCGAGAGTCGAGAGTCGAGAGCAGCGGACTCACGACTCACGACTCTCGACTCCGGATTTGTCGCGATCGAGGCACCGGACCTTTGCCACCGCTTCACGGCCCGTATCATTCGCGGCGTGACGATCGGTCCGTCGCCGGAATGGCTGGTGAAAAGACTGGAAGCGGTCGGCGAACGCTCGATCAACAACGTCGCCGACATTACGAATTTCGTCATGCACGAACTCGGCAACCCGATGCATTCGTTCGATCTGGACAAGCTCGCCGAAAACCGGATCGTCGTGCGCCGCGCGCGTGCGGGCGAGAAGATCAAGACGCTCGACGAAGTCGAACGCGAACTCGACGAATCGATGCTCATGATCTGCGACGCGCGCAAACCGGTCGCGGTCGGCGGCGTGATGGGCGGATTCGACTCCGGGATCACCGAAGAGACAACCGACGTCCTGCTCGAGGTCGCGTATTTCAACCGCGAATCGATCCGGCAAACGTCGCGTAAACTCAAGCTTTCGACAGAGGCGAGCCATCGATTCGAACGCGGCGTTGACGTCGAAAACCTGATCCGCGCCTCGAATCGGGCGACCGAGCTGATCTGCGAACTCGCCGGGGGAACTGCAGCCGAATTCGTCGACGTCTATCCGGCAAAACAGGAACAGAAAACGATCGAGTCGAACGACATCGTGCACGCGGTCAAGCGTCTGACCGGCCTGGATGTTTCCGAAGCCGAAATCGATCGGATTCTCGGCGCACTCGGCTTCCAATCGCAAATCTCAAATCGCAGATCGCAAATTTTCACCGTTCCTTCGTGGCGTCACGACGTCAACATCGAGGAAGACCTAGTTGAAGAGGTCGCGCGGATCGTCGGTTACGACAAGATCGGCGA
>JAKOSS010000184.1 GCA_029777145.1 Acidobacteriota bacterium
AGAACTCGCAACATGCGGCACGGATCCGGTTGTTGCTCGTTCTTGTAACGCAGCTCGACGAATCGTCCGAGGCGGAACTCCGCTCGTCGATGCGCGAAAAATTCGATCCGAAAACGCTGACGGTCGACGTCGATATCCGATTGCTCGATTTCGAAGCGCTTCAGAAGATCTACGCGATGGACTGATGATTCGTCAGTACCGCCTGCGTGAGCGGGCGGAAATGACTTTTCACCTTTTTTTCTTTTCACTTTTCACTTTTTACTTTTTCTTATGCTTCAAGACAAAGTCGGAATGGTGTTTGGAGTCGCCAACAAACGCTCGATCGCTTGGGCTTGCGCGGAGGCTTGCATCGCGCAGGGCGCGAAAATGGCGTTCACGTATCAGGGCGAGCGCCTCAAGGAAAACGTCGAGAAACTGACCGCTGACGTACCGGACTCGCTCGTCGTCCCGTGCGACGTGACGGATCAGGATCAGGTTGATGCGGCATTCGCGGCTGTCGGCGAAAAGTACGGGAAGCTCGACTTTCTGATCCATTCGATCGCTTTCGCTCCGCGCGAGGCGCTCGAAGGCGAGTTCCTGACAACCACCCGCGAAGCCTTCCTGACCGCGATGGAGATCAGCGCGTTTTCGCTTCCGCAGGTCGCGCTGGCGGCAATGCCGCTCATGAAAGACGGCGGCAGCATCGTCACCATGAGCTATTACGGCGCCGAAAAGGTCGTCATGAACTACAACGTGATGGGCGTCGCGAAGGCGGCGCTTGAGGCCTCGACGCGCTACCTCGCAGCCGACCTGGGCTCGCGAAACATCCGCGTCAACGCGATCAGCGCCGGCCCGATAAACACGCTTTCGGCCCGCGGCGTTAAGAACATGGGATCGCTGCTTGGATACGTCGGCGAACGCGCTCCGCTAAAACGCAACGTCCAGGCGAGCGAAGTCGGGACGACGGCTTTGTTCCTCGTCAGCGACCTTGCGTCGGGGATCACCGGAGAGACGATCTACGTCGACTGCGGCTACAACATCATGGGAATCTAGCCAATTCGGATATGGAATTGGGGATTTGGGATTGAACTGGAATCTGGATAATGGCAAAGCGTTTACCGAAAAACAAAGAGATCAAACAACCGAAAACGATCGCCGAGGCGAAGAGCCTTGAGGCGGAATCGTACTGGCGACTGACCGATGACGAGGCTTTGCTTCGTTCGCCGGAGCCCGACGACGATTACAAGACATCCGACTCATGGCGTGTATTTCGCATCATGAGCGAGGTCGTTTACGGCTTTGACAATCTCGCGACGGTGACGCGCGGCGTCTCGGTCTTCGGATCCGCCCGATCGAACGAAGACGATCCGGAATACATCGCGGCGCGGGAAACCGGCCGGCTTCTGGCCGAAGCGGGATTTGAGATCATCACTGGCGGCGGTCCGGGAGTGATGGAAGCCGCCAACCGCGGCGCGCACGACGTCGGCGGAGTCTCGGTCGGCTGCAACATTCAACTGCCTTTCGAGCAACAGGCGAACCCGTATCTGAACCGATCTTTGATTTTCAAGTATTTCTTTGTCCGCAAGACGATGTTCATCAAGTTCTCGAACGCCTACGTGATCTTTCCCGGCGGTTTCGGGACGATGGATGAACTGTTCGAAGCGCTGACGCTGATCCAAACCCGAAAGATCCGCAACTTCCCGGTCGTGCTCTACAACTCGCAGTATTGGCGCGGGTTGCTTCAATGGATGACGTCGACGATGCTTAACGAGAAAAAGATCAACCCTGAGGATCTGAGCCTGATCCACCTTACCGATTCGCCCAAGGACGCCGTCGATTTCATCATCCGCACTTGCGAGATGGGCGAGAACGGACTTTGAGATTCCAGGCTTTCAGCATTCCAAGCCTACGGCATTCCAGGATTCCAGGCTATTAGCATTCCAGGATTCCAGGCGGTCAGCATTCCAAGCTTTCAGCATTTCAAGATTTCAAAATTTCAAGATCTCAAGATTCCAGAGTGCGTTGATCTGGAATCCTGGAATGCTAAAAGCCTGGAATCCTGGAATGCTAAAAGCTTGGAATGCCGAAAGCTTGGAATGCTGAAAGCTTGAAATGCTGTAGGCTTGGAATGCTGAAGGCTTGGAATGCTGAAAGCTTGGAATGCTGACCGCTTGGAATGCTGAAGGCTTGGAATGCCATAGGCTTGGAATGCCGTAGGCTTGGAATGCCGAAGGCTTGGAATGCCGAAGGCTTGGAATGCCGAAGGCTTGGAATGCCGAAGGCTTGGAATGCCGTAGGCTTGGAATGCCGTAGGCTTGGAATGCCGTAGGCTTGGAATGCCGAAAGCTTGGAATGCTAAGCTTGGAATGACCGATGCTGATCGTTTTCGTCACAACTCCAACCGAAGTCGAAGCCACTGAACTTGCGCGCCAGATCGTCGAGGAAAAACTCGCGGCGTGCGTCCAGATCCTTCCCGAAATGACGTCCGTTTATGTCTGGAAAGGCGCGGCGCAAAGTGATCGCGAACGTCTGATGTTGATCAAGACGGCCGAGGAGCGATACGACGAACTCGAGGCGTTCCTCAAATCAAATCACTCGTACGAAGTTCCGGAGATAGTCGCGATCAAGTCCGAGCGGGTTTCGGACGATTATCTTGCGTGGATGAATGACGTCTTGAGTCGGGAGTCGTGAGCAGTGGTCAGTGGTCAGTGGTCAGTGGTCAGACTTTCCGTCGCGCAATCGCAAATTGCAAATCGAAAATCTCAGCCCCCTGACCACTGCGTTCCTACTTTTTCATCACCGCTTCGTATTCCCCGCTATCGACCCACTTGAAGATCTCGGAGACCCTCCACACGGGAAACGGGTGCGTCATGCCGGCGTTGATGATGTTCGCCCACAGCCAATCAAGCGCGTTGTCGTCGTAATTCTTCTGGAACTCCCGTCCCTGTTCGAGAAACTGATCGTAATCCATTTTCGACGCGAATGTTCCGCCGCAAAGTTTCATCATTGTCCGGCCGATGACATGCGGATCCTGCGTCACGAGAAGCGCCGCGCGATCGCACGACAATTCCGCACGTCTCGCCCACGCCAGAAGAGCGTTCGAGATCGTCGCCGAGACCACGCCTTTGATGATCTCCGAGCCCGGGATCATCCGCGCGAGCGAGGCGTTCATCAGCGCTTCGATAAGGCGCGCCGCCGTCAGATAAAGAACGTGTTCGGCGTGAATATGACCGACCTCGTGCGCGATCACCGCGAGCGTTTCCTCGTCGGTCAGCCGTTCGAGCAGCGCCGAGTGCAGGACGATCGCATGTTTCTGCGCGCCGTACGTAAACGCATTGACGACCGGATTCTGTTGGACGTACATATCCGGCATCTCGACCCCGAGCGTCGTGCACGCGACCTGCAGCTTCGCGTGCAGATCGGGCATCTGGTCCGGCGTAACCTTGACCGAACTCGCCATGAAGATCACGCGGACGGCTGATTCGCCGGTTACCTGAAGCAATTTTTTCAACGCCGAATCGACGCCGGGAATCGCCTTGAGCGCCGCCAGCGCCTTGCTGTCCTGCGGATGCACGTAATCGTGTTTGTTGAGATCGGCAAACTTCTTGTGCGGCTCGTTCGAAAGCGGCAGCTTGCACTTTCCGCAGTTCGCCGCGCGGTTCGTGAAGTCTTCCTTGACCGCGTTCTTTTGCCCGCAGTAACGACAGCGTACGAAATGGCTCTTCCCGATCGCAGTTGATTCAGATTCCGGTTTCTTTCTTGGCATAACTTGAAGTGTAGATTAGTTGAACGAAGTTATTCAAATGACTTGCAAACCCTTACGACATTTGACGTTCAGAGGTTTCATCCGAGTCGCACGACGGTTTCGACGTGGTGCGTCTGCGGAAAGAGATCGAGTGCGGTGA
>JAKOSS010000185.1 GCA_029777145.1 Acidobacteriota bacterium
GAGGTTCGTGCCGTATTCCACGTTTGAGTGATCCGCCACCAACACCAACGCCGCGGCATATTGACCGCTGTGCAAGCGAATGCTCAAGCAATCACCGGGCGCAAACTTCGGCGGCCGAACGACGACTTTGGGCGGCTTTTTCGTCCGCGGATTCGACTCTGAGATTTTGCTGATGAACTTCTGAATTGCCGCTCGACGGTGAGTAAGCGCTCGGTCGTTTTCCGACCAACGATCAAGTCCGCGGCCCCAGTTTAAGTCGTCTTGCACACGCTGGAGAACCTGCTCCGTCAACTGCCCGTACGTCCACTGCGCATCGGCAAGTGCGATCCAAAAAAGCGGACCGTCATCTGCATCGTTGATCTCATCGGCGAACTTCAACTTCACGAGCTTTGTTGCTTCGCCGATACTATTTCCAGCTTTCAACAAGTCTTCAAAAACGCCGATTACATCGCAAACAAAGTCGTCTTGACGAATGCCGTATCCCCAAGAACCCATAAATTACTCCACGTTGGCCATTCGAACGATTGAGATGACGGGGTGATGTAGTATCGCGATGCCGACTCAAATCACCGCTAAACAACACAATGACCGGGAAAACCTGGCGATGAGTATGTTTCATCATCGTAACGATAATGAACCCTCAGACCGAACGCCGAGATCCTCACCCGATCAACCGCAGCCTAAAGGCGGAACTCCGAACTCCCGACTCCCGGCTACTTCTTCCCCAACGACACGGCCCGTTGGTACGCCGCATATACCGCCTTGGACAAAACCGTCCGAAGGCTGCCTTTTTCCATTTGGTAGATCGCGTCGGCGGAGGTGCCGCCGGGCGAGGTGACCATGTTGCGCAGTTCGGCCGGGTGTTTGTGCGATTCCATCGCGAACTTGACCGATCCGAGCATCGTTTCCTGGACCAGTTCCTTCGACACCTCGCGCGAGAATCCGAGATGGACGCCGGCGTCGGTCAGCGCTTCCATCACCATGAAGATGTAGGTCGGGCCGGTCGCCGAGAGCGACGTCGCCATGTCGATCATGTTCTCGGTCTCGACGTGGAGTTCCTTCCCGAGCGCCGACAGCAGCGCCTTGACCCGCGCTTTTTCAGCGTCCGAAACCTCGTCGGTGCAGGTCCACGCGGTCATTCCGGCGCCGATCTGCGACGGCGTGTTCGGCATCGTGCGCACGACCTTGCGACAGTTGAGCGCGTCCGCAATCGTCTCGATCCGCGCGCCGGCGATGATCGACAGGACGAGCTGATCGGGCGTCACGACCCCGCCGAGTTCGTCGAGAATTCCCTTGATCCGCTGCGGTTTTACGCACAGAAAGACGCAAGATTCCGGCGCGTCCTGAACGTCGCGCACCGCTTCCGAGTTGCTTTCGCAGACCGTGATCCCGTACCGTTCGTGCAGTTCCAAGCGCCGGTTCGCGCGCGGGTGGCTCGCCGTGATCTGCTCCGGCAAGACGAGTTCGCGGCGCAACAGGCCGGCGATCACCGATTCGGCCATGACGCCGCAGCCGACGAATGCGAGTTTCGCGTTTGAGAGTGTTTCCTTCATATTCCGAACTTCCTTGGGGGCAATGCCGAAATCCTTCGTGGACCCGGATTACACATTGGAACGATCTAGCCGCGGATAAAACAACAGGAGGATTCGCGACTTTCTGCGCTTATCCGTGACGAAAACGCCACCGCCGTTCTAATGCACAATTCGTCTTGATATTGAGCGTCAAAACAATTAACAATTAATCCAGATTGCGCATTAGAGCAGCGGGATTGTTTTTGCCGCGGATTAACGCGGAAATTCGCGGATTCTCTTTGTCTCTTATCCGCGCAATCCGCGTCATCCGCGGCTAAAGAAGTTCAAAACCGTAATCTGGGATTAACGCTTAACAATTTACGGACTCATGACCATCGACGAACAAATTCAGTTTATCAAAAAGGGCGCGGTCGAATTAATCCGCGAAGAAGACCTGCGGGCGAAACTCGTACGCTCTGAGAGGTCCGGGAAACCGATCCGTGTGAAGCTCGGCGCCGACCCCACCGCGCCGGACATCCATATCGGCCACACGGTCGTCATCCGCAAGCTCCGCGCGTTTCAGGAACTCGGCCACACGGCGATCTTTCTGATCGGCGATTTCACCGGGATGATCGGCGA
>JAKOSS010000186.1 GCA_029777145.1 Acidobacteriota bacterium
CGAGTCCGTAAAACTCAAGAACGCGAAATTCAAGGTCAACGACGTAACGCTGCTTCCGATGCCGTATGTCTCGATCCCGATCAGAAAGTCGGACCGGAAATCAGGATTTCTTACACCGACGTTCGGATTTTCGCCGAATAAAGGACTTAGGGTTTCGGCTGCGTATTTCAAGACGCTCGGAAAATCGGCCGATGTGACCTTCCGCGGCGACATTTACAGCTCGCGCGGAATCGGTTACGGACTCGATTTCCGCTCGCGTGCGAATTCGCGATCGTATTTCAATTTCGGATTCTACGCGGTCAAAGATCGGATCTTCGGCGCCAAGGCCGACGCGAACCATCCGGACCAGGGCGGATCGATCGTGTACGCCGAGGGCGTTCATTACTTCCAGAACGGATTCACCGCCGCCGCAGACGTTCGTCTGACGTCGAATCTCGCATTCCGGCAGGTCTTTTCGGACGGGATCCAGCAGATCATCTCGCCGATCGAGGTGTCGCAGGCGTTCGTCAACAAAAGTTGGAACAATTACACTCTGAACCTGCTCGCACGGTCTCAGGTGATCTCGATCCCGAACGTCCGGATCAAGACGCGAAACCTGCCGAGCATCAACTTTGAAAAACGTCCGAGCCGGATCTCGTTCCTCAAGAACGTTTACTTCTCGTTCAAGACCAGTCTCGAAGGCGTGTCGCGGCGCGAGGAAGTCGACAATCTTGATCTCTACCGAAGCCAGGTCGGCCGTGATCCGTTGGTGTCGCCTGTAATTGGCCAACGGTTCGACATCCATCCGATAGTCGAGATGCCGATCGACACCAAATACGCGACGTTCACGCTCCGTGCCGGCACGCGCGTCACCTATTACTCGAATTCGTTCAACGACATGCGCCAGCTCGTCGGCCGCGACGTGATCCGCAAATACGGCGAATTCGAGCTCGACGTCAGACCGGTCGCGCTCGCGAGAAATTTCTTTGGCAAGAATAATCAGTTCCTGTTCCGCCACGTGATCGAACCTTTCGTCACGTATCGGCTGATCAAGGGCGTTGATAACTTCAACCGCATCATTCGTTTCGATTACGCGGACATCGCCACCGACACCAACGAGATCGAATTCGGCCTGACAAACCGTTTCTACACGCGACGCTTTCCGGAGGCCGTGACCGATGAAGCGCGGCGCAAATTGGCCGAAGATCCGGAGGCGGCCAAGAACCCGCTGAACATCCAGCCGTACGAGATCTTCACGCTGACGGTCCGCGGCAAGTATTTCTTCGATAAGACGTTCGGCGGAGCGCTGATTCCCGGTCAACGCAATCAGATCGACCCGATTACGAGCCTGACCTTTTATACGTTCGGAGGCGTTCCGCGACGGTTCTCGCCGCTCAACGTCGATCTGACCTACCGGCCGCGGAAGACGATCTTCTGGAATTCGCGCATGGACGTCGGGATTCAGGGCGACGGATTGCGCGCGATCTCGACGACCGTCGGTTACGACACCGACTTCGTCAAACTTTTCCAAACCTTCTACTACACGCGCGGCGTGACGCTCAAAGGCGGGCTGGCGCAGTATGCGGACGCCAACGGCAAGGAGGCGGGGACGCTCCGCGGATCGCAGTGGAGTCCGTCGATCTTTCTCGGCAACCGCGACCGCGGACTTTATGGTGGCTCGTCGCTTTTCTTCGACTTCCAGAATCGCCGCGCGAGCAAGGGTTCGCCGCTCATCAGTTCACTCTTCACACTGGGTTACGCCTATGACTGCTGTTCGGTCGCGGCGCAGTATTACACCTTCAACGTCGGGGCGCGGCGCGAGAATCGTCTGGTCTTCAGTTTTCGTCTGAATGGAATCGGCTCATTCGGAACCGAGCAGTTCGGCCAGGGGCTTCGCTAAAAGATCGATCACGACCGCAGTATCCGCGACGCGGTTTTCGGATCATTGCCGTCAATCGCGATCGATGCATTCCGAATCTTCTCTTCAAGGATCTCGCGTTCCTGGATCGCGCTTTCGCGTGAGAATTGCGACGCGTCGGCGCGTTTCGTCTGACGTTCGATCTCGATCACCAGCGAACGCTCGGAACGTCGCGTCTGGATCCGCGCGAGGCAAAAACCGATCAGGATGAAGATCGGAGGTTCGAGCCGCAACAGCATCGTGCTGTCCTTGAGAGGATCGAGTTTGCCCGCAAATGCCGCCGTGTAGATGACGATGAAGACCAGCGTCGTGATGATGGCCGCGGCATCCTTCAGATGTTCGATCAGGCCGGGAACAAGGTATGTTCCCGTCTCAGGTTGTGGTTTCATTTCCCCGCCCCTCAGTTTGTTTTGTAGTATCAACGCTTTCATTCGTAATAACTTACGGAAAAAAGTCTTGCGTGCGATCGGGATTCGAGCTAAATTATTCCGGTCCGTTTCATTCGCACACGAAGAATTTCCCTTGTCTTTACGAACACCGTTTCGTCGGGAAAGATAACGCTGCGGGTCTGATTTTTCGCGCCGGGGACGAAATGAACGAAAAGCCGCAATCCTCCGACATTACCCGGTTGCTCGTCGACTGGGGGAACGGGGACGAGCATGCGCTCGAAAAACTCCTGCCACTGGTTGAACGCGAACTCCTACGCATCGCGCGGATGAACCTGCGCCGAGTTAATCCGGGGCAGACGATCGAAACCGCCGCTCTCATCAACGAAACTTATCTTCATCTTATTGAACACAAGAAGTCTGATTGGCAGAATCGGGCGCACTTTTTCAGCATCGCCGCGATCATCATGCGGCAGTTCCTGCTCAATTACCTCCGAAACCGAAACCGCCAGAAGCGCGGCGGAGGCGCGATCCGTGTCACGCTCGGTGACGCGATGATCGTTTCGGACGCGAAATCGGAGGAGATCCTCGCGCTTGGAGAAGCGCTCGACGAACTCGAAACGATCGATCCCCGCAAGGCGAAGGTGGTCGAGCTCCGTTATTTCGGCGGAATGACCGTCGCCGAAACCGCCGCGGTGCTGAAGATCTCCGAAATGACCGTCATCCGCGACTGGAACTTCGCGCGCGCGTGGCTATCGAAACAGATCCGATGAACGAGCGTTGGGACGAAATTGAAACGATCTTCCACGCGGCGCTCGAATTGCCGGCGGATGAGCGCGATGCATTCGTTTCGGACAAGTGCGGGGACGACCTGAATCTCCGCACCGAGATCGCCTCACTCATCAGCGAACACGAATCGAATCCGGAATTCCTTGATGAACCGGTTTTCGATGCCGGGTTGAAGGCGCTCGAAAGGAAACTCGAAAACAACCTGACAGGCAAGAACGTAGGTCCGTATCGAATCGAGGCGAAGATCGGCGCCGGCGGCATGGGCGAGGTCTACCGCGCGGTCGACACCCGGCTCGACCGGACCGTCGCTCTGAAATTCCTCTCCGATTCGCTTGAAAACGACGGACGCGCGCGGCGTCTGCTCGCAAAGGAAGCGCGCGCGGCGGCGGCGCTCGATCATCCGAACATCTGCGCCGTCTTCGGACTTGAGAACATCGACGATCATCAGTTCATCGCGATGCAGCACGTCGACGGCGTCACGCTAGACGAATTTCTGGGCGGGCAACCGCTGCCGATCGACAAAGTCCGGCCGCTCGCGAAACAGATCGTAGCGGCCGTCGCATTCGCCCACTCGCACGGCATCATCCACCGCGACCTCAAGCCGGGCAACATCATGGTCACGCCGGACGGTAACGTGAAGGTGCTGGACTTCGGGCTCGCGAAGGTCGTCAACCCGCTCGCCGACGCGCCCGGCGAACCGAGCCGTTTTTCGACCGACGGACTGATCATCGGAACCGTTTCGTACATGTCCC
The DNA here is from genome assembly GCA_029777145.1 of Acidobacteriota bacterium. The sequence goes on from JAKOSS010000186.1 coordinate 3,825, forward strand.
CGGAACAACTCCGCGGCGAAAAGCTCGATTTCCGAAGCGACATCTTCAGCCTCGGGATCATCCTCTGCGAGATGCTGACCGGCAAGAACCCGTTCGCCCGCCCGACCCAGGCCGACACCATCGCGGCAATACTAAATCATCGGAAGGAGGCAGATCCTTCAGGAATGGACACGGTTCCGCGGTCGATAAGCCAAATCGTCAACCGCTGTCTTTCGGCTGCGAATTCGGAACGGCTTGCCTCTGTGTCCGAGATCGGATTCGCGATCGAAGGCGCTTCCTCGGAAGCGGTCGGCGCGCGCGCCCGCGCTAACTACTTTGTGCTTTGGTTGATCGCTGCTCTCGTGGCGATTCTCGCGATGGGAACGACGGTTGGAGTTCTATTCAGGAAATCAGCCGCACCCCATAGCCTTGCCATTCTTCCCGCGAAGATCGAAGGCGATCTCGGCAGCAAAGAGTATTTGGCGCAAGGCGTGATCCGCGGATTGACGGATCGGCTCGGCAGTTCGTCCGACGTCAAGGTTCGAAGCGAATACATCGTCGACGGTTATCGCGGATCTACGGATGCGCCGGACCGGATCGGAAAGGCCTTAAACGTTGACGCGGTAATACTGGGCGTGTTTTCGCAGCGGAATTCCGTGTTATCGCTTCGAGTCTCCCTAATCAGAGTTGCCGACGGCAAAACCTTGCGCTCAGATGAATACAATGTCGACGAAGACACGGATCGCCTTTCCCGCTCAATCAGTTCGAGCATGCTCGAGTACCTGAACATCGAGTCAGAATCGATGCGCCAGGGGATGCTTCGCGGCGATACCGCCAACGCCGAGGCGAGAAAGTACTACACGCTCGGACGGTTGCTGATCGGCCGAAAGGCCGGAAACGACGTGCAGGATGCAATCGTTGCTTTCACCAACGCCACGCAACTCGATCCAGCCTACGCGAAGGCGTGGGCGGGACTGGCCGATTCTTATCTGGCGACGAGCATACCCGGTGTGGCGAACGCGCTTTCACCGAGTGACGCGGGCGCCAAGGCCAAGAGACTGGCCGAAACTGCCCGCGGTCTGGATCCCGAACTGTGCGAAGTTTACAACACGCTTGGACAGATCGCGTTGAGGATAGACTGGGACTGGAATGTCGCCGAAGCGAATTTCCGGAAGGCGATTGAGTTGAATCCCGAATTTCCGGCGGCCCGGACCGGCCTCATCGCCACGCTCAACGTTCGAAGTCGTTTTGACGAGGCACTTCTAGTTGCAAACGAACTAAAACAGATTGATACAAGCGCGATCGCGGACCTGGAGATCGCCAAGATTCAGTATCGCAAGCATGATTTCGAGTCGATGCGCGTGTCGATCGAAAAGCTCATTGAACAGTACCCGTTCAACGATCGGCTGCCCTACATCAGAAGTTACGAAATGCTCGCTACCGGCAAATTCAACGAGGCGATCAAGCTTCTTGAACCCAAATACTCATCCGGCGGCGAGAATGAAAAGGTTCTGATTTCGGCACCATTGGGTTTCGCATACGCGCGAACGGGACAGCGTTCGCGAGCGCTGGATTTGATCGAGTTCCTTGACGGCGTGAAACGACGCAACTGGGTTCCGTCGCAAGAGCGTGCCGTGATCTTCATCGGGCTCAAAGACTATGACCGTGCGCTCACGAACCTCCAGTCATCATGCGAGGAAAAATTTCAAAGTCTGCCCCCGCTGCTGACCGATCCGCTGATCGATGAGATAAAGTCAGATCCTCGATTTGCGAAAATCACCGAGTGCGTCGGGCTTCCGTAATTGCGGAAATTGCAAGGCGGGACTCTTCGGCCGATCTGATCGACCCGTCCAGAAGCTTCTCGATGAAATCACGCAAGTCCAGTGGTATGTTCCGCCTGATTACGCTTGCGGATCTGGGTCGGGATTCGTCGTAAAGGGTTCCCGTGACGAGAAAGTAGATCACCGCACCGAAAGCGAAAAGATCCTCAGCGGTACCTGAAAGACGGGATGAAGCGAACCCCTCGGTTTTCCAGTCGAACCTGCAAACGTCGCCGATTCGATAGGCACCTTCAAAATCAATTGGTCGGACGTGTCCACTTTCCGTGACGATCAGGTTCGCCGGCTTGCAGTCGCCCCAGACCCAACCGACCGCATGCAATTCGCAAATTACATCCGCAATCTTCCCGGCGATCTCTAGTATCTTGCCGAACGAAAGCCGTCTGATTCGTTTTCGCAGCCTCTCATCGAGAGACTCTCCGTCGATGAGTTCCATCACAAAATAGAAGTTCCGGTCGATCGTGAAACTGTCGGTAACCCGTGGAACGAGCGATGTCATCGCCCCAAGTTCGTTCAGGTTCCGAAACTCCGCTTCGGCGAGATCTGCGCCATCCGCGCCGTTCCAGTCAACTTCACCGTTGTGGCGTCCTTGCTTAATGACGCGAATTCGGCCCGTGTGCACATCAAATGCGCGATATGTTCCCCCCTTACCTCGCTGTTTAAGTGCCTCAAAAACCTTGTATCGGGTCGATAGTGGCGACGTATCGAAAGGAGATACCGTCGCTTCATTTTGGACTCTCAGGAACAGAAATGGATCCGTCTCCCAGGGGGGCACCGGGGTATGACGGTCGTCCAGTACATCTCTGCCGTCGCCGTCAACAACTACGCTTATCTCTGTTCCAGATTCATCGGCCAAGGTCCGATTTCGAAAAGCACCGTACCGGTAGAATACGGAACTTGTCGCATTAACTCGCTCGTCAAATGGTACGGTTACCGGATAGAAATCCGCGGTCAATCGGTCCAAACAAATCGCAATCGACACCGCCTCCGCCGTGTCGCGTGGATAAACCGTGATGAACTTACCTATCTGCCAATACCCATAGTGCAATCCGCTGTTTATTCTTGAGAGTTCGTCGAGACTCGCTGGAGCTTTGAACTGAACTCCACGGTCGGTAAGAAATGGTGCGACTACTTCGAAAACGTCGCATGCCTCAAGCAGGTTGGCGGAAATATGCAATTTCCACCCCTGATCCGGCTCGTCGCGGTACGAATCTCGATTAAATCGCCAAACCGAATTGGATGGGCGCAAAGAAAGGAAACGCCCGCAGAGCGTTTCCCACCTTTCCTCGTTTTTCCACCGTATCGACTCTGGAATCATTCGATTGCCGTACTCTTCGTCGTTAATCGATCGGATATTGATTTCCATCCGGGTTGGAGTCGAGCCCCTCATCAAGGCTTGCGATCATCGCCGGTGACATGTTATTTCGCGTTCCGGTTCCAGTGTCGATGCCGCATGTCGAGTTCGACACCATGTAGGCCCGAATCTTCTTCGCCCACGTCGTACCATCCTCGAACTCTTTGTCCTTGCCCATAAGTCGATCGAGTTGTTTCTCGTTCACAACGAACTCCGACATGTACTTCTTCATTGCCGACTCGTGATCCTCGGTTCCGAGAATAATTGCCGTCGCCTTTTGTTGGAGCTTGTCTCCCAACCTACCGCCTTCACCGGTGGGGTCGGCGTAAATCCTGCAGTGAATTTCGTTAATCTTATCGATTATTTTCATTTCTCTATCGTTCTCCTTTGCGTTTTGTTTTTCGAACAGATTGATGTTGATGGTTTCTTCTCGTCCCGTTTGCGACCTATTGCGAATGGCACGCCCGATCGGGTCGATAACGTCTCCATCGTGATCCGCGAACTTGATAAGCTCGGGCATTCCGAATCGTCCGTTTATCCCGAGGAAGTCGGACTCTTTTTCAAAACCGGCGGGCAAAATCGAAAATTCACTTCTCGCCATTAACTCAAGAACTGTTTCTGCAACGATTCGACTGCCCAAGATTCCCAATTGCGTCCCGCAACCTTGACGATCAAACCCTGCCTCAACAAGCAAATAGAGCCATAGCGGCGTTTCCTTTGTGATTCGCCCAGATAATTGGATTTCTGATTCAATTACGTCCGAACTCAAGACGGATACCTGCAAGTTCGAACCTACGCTATCAGCGATTCTCGCAGCTATGGCTTGACCGGATGGTAGGCCAACCGCCCTTGCACGAAATAGGTCCAATGCAGACAGTGAAGAATTGATCAGGTGACCGGCTCCGGTCCCAAATGCGAATGATCCGAGTCGCGACGAGATCGACGGGTCTACAGCCTGAGCGAAGTTAAATCGAGTGCGCTCACTGTTTTGTGAACCGTCGATATCAAAGAACCATCGCCAGTTGATCAGCCACTCGTTTGGTAGTCTGCCTGAGTTAAATCCATCGAAACCGAACCGACCGTTAAGCCGCATGAGTCTTTCGATGGAGGTCAAACCGCCGAAAGTGTCATCGGTGATTCTGTCATTCCAAGTGTAAACATTCCGAATCATGCTATGGCCAAATCGAAATGCTCCAACCGAGAACTCCAAGGGCATTATCGGTTCCGCTATCGACGGCGGGTAAAACAATCTGACACCGGCGCGAGCTTCGGCCAGAACGTCCGCATTCACAATCCTTGGAAGAAAGTCCTCCAATACAACCCACTGATAGTGGCGGATCACGATGCGGCGGGCCTCATCAAATCCGGCTTTGCCGGATAATCCCAATTTACGGACGACGGAATTGTGAAATTTGATGAATGCCACTTGAAGTTGAGAGATTATGAGGTTCTCATCATTTCGCTTATCTACAACTTGCGGTGTGCCATCCGGCTCTCGTGGCAAATCATTGTCATACGACGTGGGTAATCCCAGAACCGTATTCGTCGGTCCCAACCTGAGATAAGCATCGTTCGAGATTAGTGAATTGCGAATTTGTTCAGAACCATATAAGGTCTCGAGATCGAAAAATGGCGTCCGACTATTCTTGAACCGGGCAATCCTACTTTGAGTTTGGGTCAGAGGGATCTGACTTTCGTCTAAAGCGAGATCATGGTCAATGAATTGGCCAAGGTACGTGTATCCTGCGGGTGTAGATGACCGCGAGGGCGCCAGCTCTGTCATTTTCTTCGCGGCCGCGTTGAGTTCATCGTCAGTGAGATTTAAGGGATCGTCGATTTTTAATGGAGAATCGTAGTAGTACTCAGAGTAATTGTAATCCATCGCAAGGTCTCCGCTTCTCGGATTGGAAGTTCATTCCAACACCAGCTCTTGAGTAGTTCTTACCCCTCGATCAGATCGAAGGCGATGTCGCAGTCGATCAGGCTGTTGGACCGGGTGAACGTTTGGTACCCGGGATTGAGTCCGTAATTCCGGCTCGCGCGGCCGGAGTAGGCGATCGAGAACAGCAGATCGTCGTGGTTCTTTTTCAGGATCGACGGGATCGCCCCGACGACCGCGCCGGCGACCTTGCCGACCAGAGGTGCAGTCAGTCCGGCACCGGCCGCGATCAGGCCGTCGACCCCAGCTTTGACCGTTTTGTCGGCAAGGAGGCCTTCGAACAACTTCCCTGCGCTGCGGTGTCCGGCATCGCTCTCGACGATGAAGATGTCGAGTCCGAGCAATCCCTTCGGGTCAAGTTCGGGGTACAGAATGATCCCGTCGCCGATCATCGCCACCGGATTGCCCGGACGGATCTTCTCAAAAA
>JAKOSS010000187.1 GCA_029777145.1 Acidobacteriota bacterium
CACCATTACCAGCGCGACGATGTTGTCCGGCATGCCGATCTGACGGGCGATTCTTATCAGTTGTCCGTGATGGCTTCGAAGACGGACGCCGAGTTCATCGTCTTCTGCGGCGTGCATTTCATGGCCGAATCGGCTGATGTTCTTGGTAAACCGGCGCAACGCGTTGTCCTTCCTGATTTGGGAGCCGGCTGTTCGATGGCCGATATGGCGACGATCGATCAGGTCGAGGACGCGTGGGAACAGCTTCGTGAGATCGGTGTTCTTGAACAGCGCGTCGCGCCGATAACGTACATGAACTCGTCGGCGGCGATCAAAGCTTTTTGCGGACGCAACGAAGGCGTCGTCTGCACCTCTTCGAACGCGGTTCCGCTGTTTGACGTTTATCTCAAGAACTTCGACAAGATGTTCTTTTTTCCGGACCAGCATCTCGGCCGCAACACCGGCAAGAAGTTCGGAATTCCGCTCGACAAGATGGCGCTTTGGGATCCGCACAAGGAGCTCGGCGGAAATACCGCGGAACAATTGCGCGACGCGAAACTGATCCTGTGGCGCGGACACTGTTCGGTCCACGGCCGCTTCAAGCCGTGGCATGTCGATCAGATCCGCGACAAAGTCCCGGGCGTGAAGGTCCTTGTCCATCCTGAATGCGTTCACGAAGTTGTTGATAAAAGCGATCTTAACGGCTCCACGTCGTTCATCATCAAAACCGTCGAGGAGTCGCCCGCCGGATCGAAATGGGCGATCGGAACGGAAGTCAATCTCGTCAACCGACTGGCGGACCGTTTCCCTGACAAGGAGATCCACTTGCTCGCGCCCGACCTGTGCATGTGCGCGACGATGTACCGCATCTCGCCGCAGGCGCTGGCGTGGTCGATGGACAACCTCGTCGAAGGTGTCGTCGTCAACGAGATCACGGTCGACAACGAAACCAAGCATTTCGCGAACATCGCCCTGGCGCGGATGATTGAGATGACTGAGAAGCAGTGAGCAGTGAGCAGTGAGCAGTGAGCAGTGAGCAGTGAGCAGTCCAGCTTTGAATGATCGATCGCAAATTGCAAATCGAAAATCGCAAATCGTCTGACCACTGACCACTAACGACAATGGCCGAACTCTCCGACAAACTTCCGGACAATACCCGCGGCAAGTTCTACGTCGATTCGAGCTGCATCGACTGCGACGTCTGCCGCGACACCTCGCCGAAAAACTTCACGCGCAACGACGAAAACGGCTACTCCTACGTTTACAAGCAACCCGAAACTGACGAAGAGATCGAGCTTTGCGAAGAAGCCCGAGACGCCTGTCCGGTCGAGGCGATCGGCGATGACGGTTAAGGCGACGGTCAGTACCGCCTGCGTTAGCGGGCGAATGATCCTAAGCCTTTCGTTGAGCCGAACGGCAATTCAGAGTCTGACTCGCTTCAATAGCTAGCGCCTCGAAACAGCACTGCCAGCACGCCGAGCATAAGCATCGCGCCCCACGGAATCACGCCGAAGAGCAGGAAATACGTAAGGTTGCTGATCATTGCGAAGCCGAAGTCAGTGAGTCGCTTTCGGTCGATCCAGATTGATATCCAGAGCGCGACAGCCACAGCCGGCGCGATCGTCACCAAATAGACGATCATCAGGAATACGACGTTGGTGAAGGATGCATCCGGTCCCCGCCACAAAACGAATGCAAGGAAAAGGCCGATCCAGCAGGCGAAGTGGATCGTGCTTATCAACCCGGCGATGAAAATTTGTTTGTCTTTTATCTTTGCAGCGAATTGGAAGTAGCCGCCGACGACCGCGAGCGGTATCCCGAAAGTGAAAAACATTTCGAGTGGATGCCTTAAAGACTCAAAAAAGTAAGGTTGCTTTCCATCGATAAAGCTTTCGGGATAGTGAGTTCTTCAAACTAGTTGAAAATTCGGACGCCAAACAGAACCATGAATGGAACTGCAAGCAATCCCCAAACGATCACCGCATACGCGATCGAGCCGTGATAAGCGTAATAACGGTCCGGATCGGAATGGCGGTTGCGCTTGATGAAGCGCGCCAGCGCGATCGAGATCAGCGGCGCGACGAGGATCAAATACAGCACTATCACTGCGATCAGATAACCGTTTCCATACCCGGCGGAAACGGCCGTAAAGATCGAGAACCAAAGCAAAAAATGAATCGTCGTCATGAGCCCGGTCCGATAGATCGTGGTATCACGGACGCGCGAAAAGAAGGCGTGATAGAGACCGGCTCCGAACACGGGAACGCCGAATACGAAG
>JAKOSS010000188.1 GCA_029777145.1 Acidobacteriota bacterium
GAAGCGCTGAAGATCAATCCGCGGAGCGGCGAGGCGCACGCCAATCTGGCCGACGTTTACCGCCAGATGCGCAAACTCGACGACTCGATCGGCGAATATCGCCTGGCGACGACGTTCATTACGAACGATCCCGAACTTTACAGCAAGTTCGGATACGTGGCCGGTCTGCGCGCCGCGACTCCGGGTTATGACAGCTTCTGGAAGCTCTCGATCGACAATCTCGAAAAGGCCGTCACGATGAGTGCGGACTATGTTGATTACACGAATCTCGGCTGGGCTTATTACAACGCCGCGATCTCGGATCTCAAGGGACGCCGTGAGGCCGACTACAAAGCCAAGCTCGAGAAGGCGCGGACGGCGCTCGAAAAGGCGGTCTCGCTGAACGCCAAGTCGGCGGCTCCGTTCCTTAATCTGGGAATGGTGCGGACCGATCTCGGCGATTTCGCGGGAGCCGTGGAGGCGTTGAACAAGGCCAATGATCTGCAGAAGAACTGGTTGGCCGCGATCAACGAACTCGGGATCGCTTACCGCAAGAACGGCGACTTTGACAACGCCGTGAAGCAGTTCCGGAAGGCAATCTCGGTCAACGACGATTTCGCGGTCGCGCATTACAACCTTGCCGAATCGGAATACCGGCGCGGCAACATCAAGGAAGCGAAGAAGGAATACGAAAAACTGAAGAAGATGGGCCGCGTCGATCTTGTCGGAACGCTCGACGTCGTCACCAACAACGGGCTCAGGCAGTAGTCATTCAAATCAGCAGGCCGCCGGAAAAGCCGGCGGCTCTCCCCTTGGATCACGGAATAATGAAAGCGGTACTGAAGTATTTGAAAAGTTCGGTTGCGGCGGGCTTGGTTCTCGCGTTCGTTCTTGCGGGACTGCCGGCGGCGTTCGGGCAGGATGTCGTCACTTCCGACGATTTCTCCGGCGGCGCCAGCGTTTACACCTTCAAGGAAAACCGGAAGGCGAAAAAGCGGACGGCCGCCGTCAAGAACGGTTACGTCCCGCGGCGGAACGTCGCCCGTCAAAGAAAGGCGAGACAAAAACTGAGGACGCAGATCGCCGCCGCGCGCACGAAGTCGACCCGGACGCGATTCAAGAAGGTTGATCCGCAAACGGTCGCGAAGACGAATCCGCGAACCGCGGCGCAGAAGCAAAAAGCGGCGCTCGACAGCGCCGGCGCGGCCGAGACCTATCTCGACAACGGCGATACGGAGTCGGCGATCTCCGCCTTCGAACGGACGATCGCGCTGAATCCTAAGTACACCGACGCGAAACTCGGGCTCAGCGAGGCGTACGAGCAGCGCGGCGATCAGCTGTCGGAAGCCGGCAAACCGGTCGAGGCGATGACCTCGTACCAGAACGCGATCAAGCAGGACCAGTACAATTACGAGGCCTACGCCGGGCTCGCGTCGCTTTACGAATCCGAGAACAACACCGCGCTGGCGGTCGCGAACTATGAAAAAGCATCGGCGTCGCCGACGGCGATCGACGGCGTCAACGCGAGGCTCGGAATTCTTTACTACAATCAGGGCGACGTCGCCAAGGCGGAGTCGAATCTGGTCAAGGCCGCGGCGGGCGAGCCGTCCGATCCGGAACTGAAACTCTACCTCGGACTCGTTCGGCTCAAGCAGAACGACGCCGAGGCGGCGATGAAGCTGATCGACGAGGCGCTCAAGCTCGATCCGAACTACGCCGAGGCGTATTACTACCGCGGGGCGGCGAACAATCGGGCGGGAAGCCCGGATCAGGCCGTTTCGGATTATCAGCGCGCGGTCTTCATCGATGCGTCGTACACGGACGCCTCGTTCGATCTCGCGACGACGCAATACAATCAGGAACGCTACGCGCAGTCCGCCGAGAGTTATCAGAAGACGATCGCGATCGACGGCAACAACGGCGAGGCGCACGCGAATCTCGCCGAGTCGTACCGGCAAATGGAGCAGTATTCGCAGGCCAACACCGAATA
>JAKOSS010000189.1 GCA_029777145.1 Acidobacteriota bacterium
CCTTCGACGACCTTTCCGATCACGACCGCGTCGAGATCCCACTTTTTGAATACGTCAACGACTTCCTTTTCGCGGCCGTCCTTGGCGACGATCAGCATCCGTTCCTGCGATTCGGAGAGCATCATTTCGTACGCCGTCATCCCGGTTTCGCGTTGCGGGACGAGCGAAAGATCGAGTTCGAGTCCCGTTCCGGCGCGCGCCGCCATTTCGACCGACGACGACGTCAGGCCGGCCGCGCCCATGTCCTGAATTCCGGCGATCGCGCCCGAGCGCATCGCTTCGAGGCATGCTTCGAGCAGAAGTTTTTCGAGGAACGGATCGCCGACCTGGACGGTCGGACGCTTTTCGAGCGCTTCTTCGTCGAATTCGGCGGACGCCATCGTCGCGCCGTGAATCCCGTCGCGTCCGGTTTTGGCGCCGACGTAAAGAACCGGATTTCCGACTCCCTCTGCTTTTCCGAAAAAGATCTGGTCCTTGCGGACAATCCCGAGCGCGAACGCGTTCACCAACGGGTTGAGACTGTACGATTCGTCGAAGACGACCTCGCCGCCGATCGTCGGAACGCCGAAGCAGTTGCCGTAATGCGCGATGCCGTCGACGCAACCTTTGAGGATCGCCTTATTTCGTTTGTATATCTTATCGTTGGGTGACCCGGTCGCTGCCGCTCCCGGTTCTGACTGGGTCGCTGCCGTTCCCGGTTCTTTCCCGTTCGTCAGCGGTCCGAACCGGAGACTGTTCATCGCCGCAATCGGCCGCGCGCCCATCGTGAAAACGTCGCGGAGGATTCCGCCGACGCCCGTCGCGGCACCCTGGAACGGCTCGATAAAACTCGGATGATTGTGCGATTCGACCTTGAACGCGACGCACCAGTCGTCACCGATATCAACGACACCCGCGTTCTCGCCCGGAGGAACGATGACACGCTCGCCTGATGTCGGCAGTCGTCTGAGGTGGACGCGCGACGACTTGTAGCTGCAATGTTCCGACCACATGACGCTGAAGATCCCGAGTTCGGTCATCGACGGCTCGCGGCCCATGATCTCGATGACGCGTTGATATTCTTCGGGTGTCAGATTGTGCTGGGCGACGATCTCCGGCGTGATAGCGGTCATTCAGAAAAATCTCCGGTAAAAGTTGTCGGGCGAATGAAATAAAAGAGTCTAAGCGGTCGCGCCTCAATTCGCAAATTCGTGGGTTGTCATTGGTCGGTGGGCAGTGGTCGGTGGTCAGTGGTCAGTTGTCGGTGGTCGGTGGGCAGTGGGCGAAGGGCACGGAATGGGAAAGACGAGTCGACTTGAATCCCTCAACGCACCATTCTAAAACTGTTTCGCGTTGCTTCGCGTTCTTTCGCGGTCCAAAACGGGAACCCGACCGCGAATCACGCGAAATGACGCGAATCTCAAACAATATGGCCAGCGACATCGAACGGTTTGGTTGTCGGCACGGAATGGGAAAACGCACCATTCTAAAACTGTTTCGCGTTGCTTCGCGTTCTTTCGCGGTCCGAATCGAGCTATAATCGCGGTGATCCCGAAACCGAAAAGAGGTGACTCATGAATGGATCGAAAATCTCGTTAGTTGTCCTCATATTCCTGATCGTCTTTCCGATCTCGGCTCAAACGAATTCCTGGCGAGGACTTGTTCCCCTGCGCTCGACACGCGCGGATGTTGAAAAAGTTCTCGGCGGCACCGGATCGGATGAATTTCGGGGCTGGAAATATCAAACTACCGACGCGACCGTTTACGTCGATTACACGTCGGGAAACTGCGACGACGGATGGGATGTTCCAAAAGACCGCGTTCTCACGATCACGGTTTACGACGCTTCAACCGGGAATTCGATGATCAGCGCGAAAGATCTGGGCCTCGATCGGGAACGGTTTGCGGTTCTCGTTGACGACGCGTTTTTCGGAAAATGGGTCGATGCGGAAATGGGACTTCAGTACAACTTCAGAAACGTGGATCAAGCTTTCGAATCAAAGGTGCTTTTGCCGACACGGGTTGATGATCGCTTCAGATGTAATGGATTCCCGCCGTTCGGTCCGGATGCGCAGTATTGGACATTTGAGAAGTATCCATTCAGCGTGCCGGGCGTGAAGCGCGAATCGAATGACGACCGTTTGCTCTATACCCTCGATAATGTGATGTTGAACGCGCAAAACGGTCGCCCGGGAATCGTTGTTTACGCGCTCGTGTACTTTGACCGGACTCGCTCGCTCGCGCAGTTTCGAGCGATGCTCAATAACTTGAAGCGGAGAGCATTCCGCTTGCGTAAGTATCCAACCGACAATCTGATTTTCATCGAAGGCGGCCTCCGCACGAGTTCTCAAATCGAATTCTATCAGTTGGATCGAGGAATGAAACCGCCGGCGCCGCGTCCGACGCTTCCGAGCCCGCAGTTCATGCGTCCGGTGAAGAACGCAGGCTGATTCGATCAATTGAGGTCGGCACATTTCAACGATTTCGGCACGAAATAACCATCCGGAAAAATGAAACCCCGAAACTCGATCGAGTCCCGGGGTCTTTCTTTCAGTGCGATCGCGAACGCAGTTCAAACTGCATCCGCAGTCCGCATTCCCATATCCCAATTATCCCAATTCACAAATGCGCCTATCCTTTCTTGTGGCACATCATGCATTGGGTACCTTTCGGTGCCTTCAGATCGGCCTTGACCTTCAGCGCCGCTTCATGACAGCCCGCGCATGCGGTGTGAAATGCATTCTGATTGTTGAGTACCGTGGTCTTATCGCCGACGGTCATCTGCGGAACTTCCTTCAAGATCGAAGGAGAAGCGCCTTTCGGCAAATGACAGCTTTGACATTTTGTGACCTCGGGAGCCGTGTTGTCCGCATACGTAGCGGCCGTCAGAGTGACGGTCCGGTCGGCCGGATACGCGGTCTTGTGTCCTTCGACTTTTGCGGCTTCGGCAGCCGGTTGTTCAACATGATGGCAACTAACGCACGTGGCTTCCGCGATGCCCTCGATCTTTCGCGAGATATGTTCCTGATGCTTGAACGTCACCTTGCCGAGCATCGCTTTTTCCGCGAGAACGATGGTGTCCGGAATCTCACGATCCGGCGGCGGCATCGTCTTCAGGTCTGATTTGGCAGCAAATAGCAAGCCCGTGAACAATACCGTCAACAGAACTGCGATCCTGATTTTCATAATGTTTATTCTCCGTGTGGTGAATGGTCTCAAGTTGAAAGACCCGCTGGCGCGTACCGAACTTCCGGGGCTGAAAATCGGCATTCAAGAAGCGCCACTCGGATCAACTTCAGCCATGTTCTTCGATGCATATCGGACGGGTTTTGCCCGCCCCAAATCGATCTAATCGAATCATATCACCGTCGCGGATGAACTTCACGCAAGCGTGGAGGGCAAAGCAATTTTCCGACGAAGGCCGATCGGAATCCCCAGATACGGGTCGAACAAATAGTTGAGAATTGAGAATTGAAAGTTGAGAAATTTCCGGTTCCAAATCCCCGAATGCAGGTTGAACAAATAGTTGAGAGTTGAGAACTGGGAGTTTAGAAATTTCCAAATCCCAAATCCCAAATCCCAAATCCCAAATCCCAAATCCGAATTCCCAATCGGCTATGCCATCGCCGGCATTCCCATCGATGCCCAGTCTTCTTTCGCGGGACCGTAAATGCCCGTGACGCGGAGTCCGGCCTGGCGCATGAGGACGGTCATTTGTCCGCGATGATGAGCCTGATGCAGGATCAGCGCAAGCAGCGTCTTTCCGCGCTTCCAGTTTTCGCCGTACATATTGTCTTCTTCAAGAAGCGTGTCATCGGTCCAGTTCGATGCGACCGCGTCGCCGAGCGAACGTGCCGCCTTTTCGAACGCGGAAACGATCTCCGCGGCGGACGCCGGCACCGGAGCATCAATTGCCGGCGCGTCGGCGTTCAACCCGACATGACCGGGCATCTCGCCGATGGTCAATACGATGTGCCATGCGATGAATCCGAGATTCCGGCCGTCCTCGGTTACTTTCTGCCCGAGTGATTCGTCGGTCAGATTTCTGAAGAGCTTTGTGGTTTCTTCCAGATCATGGTTCCAATCGGAAACGAAATCATTGATTGTTCGATACATAATCCCTCCGGGAAGTTTTGAAAGTTTTGAAAGTTTTGAAAGTTTGGGAAGGACCGGGAGCTCAACGCCTGATGTCTCGTATTACGGACCTTTCTAAACTTTCTCAACTTCCCAAACTTCCCAAACTTCCCAAACTTCCCAAACTTCCCAAACTTCCCAAACTACTATTTCCCAATCGCTTTATCGATCTCGGCGCGCAGAACGTCCGGCTTGAATTTACCTTCCTTGAAATACGCTTCGCTGCCGTCCTTGCCGTAGATGACCGTGAACGGCAATCCGCCGGACCAGTCCTTGCGGATCTTCGCGATCAGCGCCGTCTCGTCCGCGGAGACGAGCAGATAAACCGGCATTTCGGCCTTCATTCGCTTGAGGAAATCGGGAACGCCGGTGTCGATGTCGGCGACGTCGTCGAGCGACACCGTGACGAGGTCGATCTTATCGCCGTACTCGGTATCGATCTTGACGAGATCGGGATACTCCTCGATGCACGGGGCGCAC
>JAKOSS010000190.1 GCA_029777145.1 Acidobacteriota bacterium
AAATGAAAGAACTTTTTCATAGCAATTCAACTTAAGATTCAAGATTCAGAGTTCAAGATTCCAAAGAATCCAGAGATTTCAAAGATTCCAAAGATTCCAGAGATTCCAGAGATTCCAGAGATTCCAAAGATTCCAAAGATTCCAAAGATTCCAAAGAATCCAGAGATTCCAGAGATTCCAGTGATTCCAGTGATTCCAAAGATTCCAGAGATTTCAAAGATTCCAGAGATTTCAAGATTCCAGAATTTCCGAGATTTTAAGATTCCAGGTTTCGAACTTACAGCGATCCAAGGCATAACTCTGAATCCCCGAAATCTCTGGAATTTTGGAATCCCTGGAATCTCTGGAATTTTTGGAATCCCTGAAATCCCTGAAATCCCAAATCCCCAATCCCAAATGAAACTGACGCCTCGGCTTTCGATTCGGATCGCCTGAGGTGTGGACCTCGAGCGACCGGCGCGAAAAGCGTCGGCGTCAGATTGATCTCAGCTAGTATTGACCGTTGATCAAGACTATCTTACTTGCCGCGGGCGTAGCGCCTGTTGAAGCGGTCAACGCGTCCGGCGGTATCGACAAGCTTCTGCTTGCCGGTGAAAAACGGATGGCACTCCGAGCAAATTTCGATGTGCAGATCTTCTTTCAGCGTCGAGCGGGTTTTGAAATTGTTGCCGCACGCGCAGATAACGGAAATTTCGGTATAGTTCGGATGTATTTCAGGTTTCATTTTTTCAAATGGTCTCCTATGTCTAAAATCTTGCCCCGGAGGCAAACTCCAATAATACGGCTTGCCGTTCAAAAACGTCAAGCTTTGATTCTCACGCAATTGCTTGCCCGCCATCGATTCCGGTGGTAGATTTCCCTCAATGGAGTGGGGCTTTCCATCGATCGGGTCATTCGTTAACAACAATGGTTTTGTGATCGCCTGGTGCATCGGCGTCCTGCCGATGTCAGCCTTTTTGATCGCCTCTTGGTTTTCAAGATCAAAGAAGTCCGAGAACGACGGGGCCGGTGAACGGTCCAGTCAACTCATGAGCCTGATCGGCGGGTTTGTCTTTTTTCTTGTGGCAGGAGGGGGCCTTGTAAAACTTGGACACAGCTACAACGAGTTTTCAGCCTGCCGCCAATTCGATCTGAACAGCATTTCGCACATTGCGGTGGCAAGAATGCGAAACGAGTTCGCAGAACCCCAGAAGTCGATCCGGTTCGAAAAATCCGAGCGGCTCACGGAAGGCTTGAGTCTGCTCCGACGAGCCGGTGATCGTGGACGTCGAAAAAGTACATTCTTCGAAGACGGCTACCGTTTCGAACTATTCACTTCTGATTCCGAAGCGCCCCAAATGCGGCTCTATTATTTCGCGAAAACTAATGGCGGCGATGAGACCGATGCCGTGGTGGTCGAGTGTCGCCCGACGGGCCGGGATTACAAGATTTCGGACGAGGTCTACAGTGCGCCGACATTCGGGGATTGGGTCAAACGCGAGATCGTACCGGAATTCGCTAAGAACTGAGCAATTCCTCGAGCCGCTGATGTTCGATTCCGAACTCTTCCTTCAAGCCACGGATCTCACGGTCGAACCGCTCAGTGTCGGCCGGCCTAACCGCTTTTGTGCCGACGATCATATTGTTCTTCGGAGTGTGTTCGGTCGAGATGAATTCGAAGATGCGCGTTGAATACCCGGCGCGTTCCAGAAGCAAAGAACGGAGCCCGTCGGTGATCATTTCAGAGAAGTTCTCAAGAATCGAGCCGTGTTTGAGGACATCGCGGAGCATTTCCGGGGCCTTGATCTGCGGGCGCAGTTCCTGGTGACAGCAAGGCGCGACGACGATCAGTTCCGCGCCCGCCGCGATCGCCTTGAAGATCGCGTCGTCGGTAGCTGTATTGCAGGCGTGAAGCGCGATCAGGACGTCGACGTCCTTCAGTTCAAAGTCTTCGATCTTGCCTTCGACGAACTGCAGGCCGTCGAAATCAGCACCTCGGGCGATGTCATTGCAGAGTCCGACGAGTTCTGCCTTAGAGTCGACGCCGGTCACTGAAACGTCGATGTTGCAAATGTTGCGGAAATAATCGTATGCGGCAAAGGTCAGATATCCCTTGCCGGCTCCCATGTCGACGATCCGGAGTTTCTTCTTTCCGTTCAGCCCCGACTTCTCGACAAGTACGGAAAGCGTTTCGACGAATCGGTTGATCTGCTTCCATTTGTCGTGTTGTTTGTCGCGGACCTCGCCAGCATCGGTCGTGATACCGAGTGCCCGAAGGTAAAAACTGCCGGCGTTCACGTAACGCTTCTTTTCACGATCGTGCCCGAGCGACGGCTTCGTCTTGAAGGTGGGCTTGGCGACGTTCAGTCTCGACTTGCCTTTCTTTCCGACGTCGAGTTGCCAGTCGTGTTCCGTCGTAAACAGATGCCCGCTCAAAAAACCGCCCGATAGTTGCTCGCGAAGCAAGGCGATCGATTCGTTGAAATCGTGATTTTTGGCCGTGTCGCGTGTATCATATCGATAAAGGAAGAACAGCCGTGTCCCCTTCCGAGTAGTGATCAGGCGGATCAGCAGCTTCTGAAGATGCTCGTCCGGACCCTTGTAGTTTCCCAAGGTCATTTTGACGAACGTCTCTTCGTGCAAGCTTTTGGCGAATTCGGCGATGAATTTTTCGACGTTTTCGATCATTCGAAATTCGGAGTGAATATCCGAATCATACGAAAATCAGATGAAGACAATCAACCGGGACGACTTTCTAAAATCAATGCTGGCGCTCGTCAAGGAGACCTTCGAAGGGACGTCGACCGACTTTGGGACGATGTATCTCGACAAGGACACATCGTTGCTGATAACGCTCGAAACGATTGATGCCGCGACCGCGTCAAAATCGCTTACGGACGACGGAATGACGATCGCGGCGCATTGCGAGCATCTTCGTTTCTATATCGATTTTCTCAAGAATTATCTGAGCGAGAACTTCGAAATAGTCGATTGGAAAGAGAGCTGGGGAACCAAGACCGTCACGAAAAAGGAATGGAACGCGCTGCGGGGAAAACTGCACAAAGCCTATCAGGCGGTTCTTGATACTTTCACCGAGGTCGAGGAATGGTCGGACCACAAGATCTCAGGCGCGCTCGGGATCCTGACGCACACGGCATATCACCTCAGCGCGATCAGGCAAATGCAGAAGATGTTGCGAAAGGACGCCGTGATCCTTGAAGTTTGAGAGCAGTATGGAACAGATCGAAAAAGAGTATTTCATCAAGTCGCTTGCGTATCTCTTCCGCGAGACATTCGAGGGATCGCCCGAAGGTCAGGGCAGCGCGTATCTCGATCGCGGCGTTGGAATTTTTGCGACGCTCGGTTCCGCATCCGCCGAGGCGGCGTCGCGCGATGTGCACGGAACCACGGCGGCCGCCCAAACGGAACACGCAAAATTCTACCTGGACCGCCTTTGCGAATTCATGAACGGTCGGACCGAACCGGTAAAGTGGGGCCAGAGCTGGCTGATCGAAACCGTCGACGAAGAAGAGTGGGACGCGCTGCGAGAATCGGTGCGAAAGGCGTACGAGAATACACTCAAATTGATCGCCGAGCATCAGGATTGGACCGAACCTAATGTCGGGATGGCGATGGCGATGCTCGCCCATACGGCGTATCATCTCGGATCGATCAGGCAGATCCTGAAAGCAACGAAATGAACCTTTTCCATCTTGCATTTCCGGTCCGCGACCTCGACGAGGCGCGCGCATTTTACGGACGGATCCTCGGATGTCCCGAGGGTAGAAGTTCGTCCGATTGGGTCGACTTTGACCTTTTCGGTCATCAGATTGTCGCGCACCTTTCACCCAATTCCGGTGTTGTCCATCGCAATGAGGTCGATTCCGATCATGTTCCCGTCCCGCATTTCGGTGTCGTCCTGCCAATGGCCGATTGGCGCTCGCTCGCCGACCGACTGCGCGCAAACGGCGTCGAGTTCGTCATCGAACCGAAGATCCGCTTCAAGGGACAGGTCGGCGAACAGGCGACGATGTTCTTTCTCGATCCTTCAGGCAATGCCCTTGAGTTCAAGTCGTTCGCCGATTTCTCGCAAGTTTTCGCGAAATGATCCGGCCCAAAACCAATTGCAAATAATGAAGCTATTTAAAAACATAGTTCTCGTGTCGGTTATTTTCGTATTTGCCGCCGGCATAATCGCGCAGACGCGGCGGATCGCCGTCACGATCGACGATCTCCCGGTCGTCAGCACTCGGAAGGACATCGCGACGCGCCGCACGATCACGCGAAATCTGCTGGTTCACATCAAAAAGGAAAAGATCCCCGCGATCGGCTTCGTCAACGAAAACAAGCTGTATACGGAAGACAAGCGCGACGAGGCGCAGGTCGATCTGCTCCGGATGTGGCTCGACGCCGGGCTTGAATTGGGCAATCACACGTTCTCTCACATGAGCCTGCATGACAATCCTCTCGACGTTTACGAGGCGGACATCGTGAAGGGCGAGATCATCACAAAAGAGATCATGGCCGACCGCGGGATGACGCCGCGATACTTTCGTCACCCGTTCCTTTGGACCGGCCTGACGCTCGATATCAAACGCGATCTCGGCGAATTTCTTCGCGATCACGGGTACAAGATCGCGCCGGTAACGGTGGACAACGCCGACTACATCTTCGCCAGAGCTTATGACAATGCGTTCGACAAGCGCGACAAGGCAATGATGAAGAAGATCGGCGCGGCCTATGTGCCGTATATGGAGTCGAAGGTCGAATACTTTGAGCGGCAGTCGCAGAAATCGTTCGGACGGGAGATCAGCCAGATACTGCTGATGCACGCGAACCGGATCAATTCGGAGTTCATCGGCGATCTTGGGAAAATGCTGAAGAAGCGCGGCTATACGCTGGTGAGCATTGAAGAAGCGCTGAAAGACGAGGCATACGATCGTCCCGACACGTTCGTCAAACGCAACGGCATTTCGTGGCTCCACCGCTGGGCTTTGGAAAAGGGAAAGGACGCGATCGTCGCTGACGAACCTCGCGTCCCGGAGTTTGTGCTCAAGTATTCCGGTTTTGATTCGGAATGATCACTTCCTGACACCGTCGATCATTCGCGAGATCCCGAGCGGATTACTGTCCTTGAGCTCGTTCGGCAAAGAAGCATCCGGAAAATTCTGGTAGCAAACGTAACGGCAAAAGCGCTCGATCGCGCGCGTGCCGACGGCGCTCGTGCGCGAGTCGGAGGTCGCCGGATAAGGACCGCCGTGGACGATCGCCGCTCCGACCTCGACTCCGGTCGGGTAACCGTTGAAGATCAGGCGGCCGACCTTCGTTTCAAGGATCGCGACGAGATCCGCGAACTCGACGAGATCTTCATGCGTGCCGTGGATCGATGCGGTCAGCTGGCCTTCCATGGTCCGTGCGATCTCGATCAACTCTTCACGTTGCGACGTTTCAACGAGCAGCGTCGTCGGACCGAAGATCTCGTCGGCGAGGTGCTCGTCCGATAGGAACGTCGCGGCATCTGTTTCAAACACCGACGCTTCAACGCCGTATCCGCAAACCTCGCCCGATGCCTCGATCCGTTCGAGATCGCGCCCGTCGCTGAGCCGCTTGTAGTTGTTCCGGATTCCCGATGTAAGGAGCGGATGCGGCGCGGTTTGCTGGATCAGATGTCCGAACTGCGCCTTGAACGGAATCGATTCGGCGATCTCGGGAATAACAACGATCCCGGGCTTGGTGCAGAACTGCCCCGCGCCCGTCGTGACGGAAGTGTGAAGGCCGGCCGCGATCGATTCATGCCGTTCGCGCATCGCGCTCGGCAAGATGAAGATCGGATTGACGGAACTCATTTCCGCATAGACGGCGATCGGTTCCGGCCTCGCCGCAGCGATGTCCATCAACGCGCGGCCTCCGGCCCGCGATCCGGTGAAACCCACCGCCTTGATCTCAGGATTTCGGACAAGCGCCTGGCCGATGTCATAGCCGGACGAGAAGATCAGGCTGAAAACGCCTTCGGGCATCCCGCAGTCCCGAGCCGCATCCGCGACTGCGGTTCCGACGAGTTCGGCCGTTCCGGGATGTGCAAAATGTGCATTGACGATCACCGGGCATCCCGAAGCGAGCGCCGATGCCGTGTCGCCGCCGGCGACGGAGTAGGCGAGCGGAAAATTGCTGGCGCAGAATACGGCGACAGGCCCGATCGGCTTGAGCATCGACCGTATGTCGGGCTTCGGAACGGGCTGGCGCTCAGGATCAGGAGAGTCGAGACGGGCATCGACCCAATCGCCCTGTTCGATGAGATCCGCGAACATCCGGAGTTGAAAACACGTGCGGCCCCGTTCGCCGGCAAACCGCGCCGTCGGAAGTCCCGTTTCAAGCGACGCCCGTTCGAGGAGAGTGTCGCCGAGTCCCTCGATATTGTCGGCAATCTGTCGCAGAAATCGCGCGCGGTCCATTCCCGGCAGGTTGCCGAAAGCCAAACGGGCATCGCTGGCGAGTTTCGCGGCGTGTTCGAGTTCAGCGTGACTCGCGGAGTGGAATTCCGGGCCGACCGCTTCGCCGGTCGAAGGGTCGAATGCCGTGAACGTCGCGCCGCCGACGTCACCGCGGCCGTAGCCGATGATAGAAGTTCCAAGGAGTGTCATTGTTTTCCTCTTTTGGTCGAGAGTCGGGGACAGCTGACCACATAGTCACATCAGGGCACTCGAGCATTTCGTGTGATCTCCATGTCTACGTGGTGATTCAATACACCGAGCTCCACCACATAGTCACAATAGGTCACATGAGCGGATCTATGTGATCTCCGTGTCTATGTGGTGATGCAATACACCGAGCTCCACCACATAGTCACATCAGGGCACATGAGCGGATCCATGTGACCTCCATGTATATGTGGTGATCCAATTCCTGACCACTGACCACCGACCACCGACCACCGACCTATACCGGCCTCTTCTGAAGCGCGTCGTCGATCAGCGCAAGCGTTTCCGCAAGTTCATTGCCGGTCAACTCGAGACGCGGCGGACGAACCCGGGCACTTCCCATTCCGACCTTTTCCTGAACCAGTTTGATCAGCTGCACGAATTTCGGGACGGTGTCGAGCCGAAG
>JAKOSS010000191.1 GCA_029777145.1 Acidobacteriota bacterium
GCACGGCGGCGGATCGTTCCCGTCGACCGTCGGCCGGGTCGCGCACGGCTTCGAAGTCCGCCCCGATCTTTGCGCGATCGACAATCCGGTGAATCCGCGCGAATACGTTCGAAAGATCTACTACGATTCGCTCGTCCATGATGAATCGATGCTGCGCTTTCTGATCGAACTGGCCGGAGCGGATCGCATCGCGCTCGGAACGGATTATCCGTTCCCGCTCGGCGAGGAGATCGCCGGGAGCCTCATTAAGTCGATGAACTTCGACGAACCGACGAAAGCAAGGTTGTTGAACGGAACCGCGAAGGAATGGCTCGGGATCGGATGATCCAAAGTTTAGAATTCAAGGTTCAAGATTCAAGAATTCGAAACATCGAGTTCGCGGAGGTTCTCGTACCGATTTGCGCGCTCCGCGGTCGTTGCGTGAGAAATTCCCCTTCGGACGACTGCTGAGGTTGATCGCACTTAAATCACGCGGAGTTCGCCAAGTTCGCGGAGATTATTTCAACCGGTCTCTGAGCATCGCCTTTTTCGCCATTCAAAAGCTAAATTGCTATAGTCGGATTATGAAGCTCAGAATTCGCGGCAATACGATCCGCGTCAGGCTCACACAATCAGAAGTTGCGTCACTCGACGAACACGGATCTCTCGAAGAGATCACTGATTTCGGCAACGGACAACGGCTCGTGCTCCGTCTGTCGTCCGGCCCGCAGACCTCGCCGGGCGCGACTTTCATCGACGGAACGATCGAGATCTCGCTTCCGTTTGATCAAGTTGACACTTGGGCAACGTCGGACGATGTCTCGATCGAAGGCTCGACTCCGACGCTCAGGATTCTCGTCGAAAAGGACTTCACCTGCCTGAATCCGCGCGCCGGCGACGAGGACACGGACACTTTTCCCCACCCGCGGGAACATGATCATTCCTGCTGAAAAAGTTTCCCGCCTATGATTGCAATCATGTTTTCAGAGACGCTTGTTGCCTAGAATCAGCCTCAGAAACGATGTTTCGGAGGTAAAAATGCAATCACTGTCAAATAAAACTGTTCGCGAGATCGCTCTCGAAATGCCAGTCACGACCCGCGTCTTCGAACGATACAAGATCGATTACTGTTGCCGCGGCCGTCACGAATTCGCCGAAGCATGCCGATTGGCTGGCGCGGATCCGGAGATGGTCGCGGAATCGATCGAACAAATCGTTGCCGTGGAAGCCGCCGACAATACTGTCTGGTTGAACGGCGCGAGTTTGCGGACGCTGATCGGCTACATCGTCGACAAGCACCATGTCTTCACCCGTGACGAGATCGCGGCTCTCACGCCGCTGATGGCCAAGGTCGCCTCGCGCCACGGCGAAGCTCATCCCGAATTGATCGAGCTCTCCGGAGCTTTCAACGGTCTGTGCGATGAACTGATGCAGCATCTGCTCAAGGAAGAACAGATCCTGTTTCCATATATCGAGCAATGCGAACGCGCCGAATCGCCCGTCTTTTCCTGTTTCGGAACGGTCAACAATCCGATCCGCATGATGCTCACCGAGCACGATTCTGCGGGCGAAGTACTTCGACAGATGCGCGAATTGACGAACGAC
>JAKOSS010000192.1 GCA_029777145.1 Acidobacteriota bacterium
ACGGGTTAGCCAGTTTGCTTGCCACCGCGCTTGACCACCTTTTTTCTTCCGTTGTTTATAGAAAAGTCTATTCCCGGCGCGTTTCCAAAAATTCCGATCTGTCAAAGTAATCGGTCATTTCGGAGGATTTCGCGCGCCGCGCCTGATCGTCCGAACCGTCCTATTTATTCCACGATATCCGAGCCGAATTTCTTTGGAATAATCTCGCGAAACACCGCAATTATCTCGCTGAAAATCACGGACACAACTCGTGATTACGACAGATTCTTAATTCTTTGGAGATCATTTTTATGTTGCGAAACAAAATCAAGTTTTTCTCATTTGCCCTCGTGCTCGTACTCGGATTCCAGTCGGTCGCGACGTTCGCAAAGGCGAAAAAGCAGGTTCGGTTCAAGGTCCGCGTCGAGAACATCTCGACCGGCGAGCAGGTCAACAGAAGCGGTTCGAAGTATCCGTTCGCGCTTTCGCCGGGCGTCTACGTCGTCAGCAACGACGACATGCCGCTCTTCAGCATCGGCGGAAAGGCGTCGGAAGGCCTTGAGTCACAGGCCGAAGACGGCAACCCGATGACGCTCGTCGAGAAGATCGGCAGCAAGTCGTCGCGCCAGGTCGGAGCGTTCAGCAAGCCCGTCGGGTCGGACATGCCGGCGCCGATCCTTCCCGGTCAGGCGTTCGAGTTCGAGATCACGGCGACCGAGGGGCAGAAACTGACGCTGGCGACGATGTTCGGCCAGTCGAACGATCTGTTCTACGCCCCCTCGAAGGCGATCTCGTTGTTCAAGAAGGGCGAGCCGATCAGCGGCGACGTTACCGGCGCGCTCGGACTTTGGGACGCCGGAACCGAGGTCAACGAGGAACCTGGAACGGGCGCCAACCAGGGCCCGCGCCAGAAGGCCCCGAACACGGGAATGAGCGAAAACGGAAACGTCAGGCTTGTTGTTGACGAGTTCGTCTACCCCGACACGAAGTCGGTCATGCGCGTCACCGTCACGCCGATCAGCTAACGATCACTGACCATCGATCGGAGCGGCGAAACCAACTTTGGACGAACGCCGCTCCGACTCTTTTGGAGGCAAACTATGAGATCAACATTCAGGATCATTTCGTTGCTGGCGTTCATCGCGGCAATTGCGATTTCAGCCTCGGCACAGATCGTCGAGAAAAAATCACTGACTCTCGAAGGCGCCCGGCAAGTGATCGCCGGAGCCAAGGAGTTCGCGCGAAAGAACAACGCACCGGGCGGCGTCATCGCGGTCGTCGACGACGGCGGAAACCTCGTAGCACTCGAGCGTCTCGACGGAACATTCTCGGCCGGCGCAAACATCTCGATCGGCAAAGCGAAGACGGCGGTGATGTTCAAACGCCCGACGAAGTTCTTCGAAGACATCATCAAGAACGGTCGCACGGCGATGGTCACGCTGCCGGATTTTACGCCGCTACAGGGAGGCGTCCCGATCACGGTCGACGGCCAGGTCGTCGGCGGGGTCGGTGTCTCGGGCGCGGCATCGGCCG
>JAKOSS010000193.1 GCA_029777145.1 Acidobacteriota bacterium
AAGATTGGGACGGACTGGACAGTCTCGCGAAATCGCAGGAACGCGAGGGCGCGCATGTTCTGGACGTCAACGTCGATTTCGTCGGCCGCGACGGCGTCGCCGACATGAACGAACTCGTGTCGCGGCTCGTGACGAACGTCAGGATCCCGATCATGCTCGACTCGACCGAGTGGGAAAAAATGGAGGCGGGACTCAAACTCGCGGGCGGAAAATGTCTCCTGAATTCAACGAATTACGAGGACGGCGAGGAGCGTTTCCTTAAAGTTCTGAGCCTCGCGAAAGAGTACGGCGCCGGCGTCGTCATCGGGCTCATCGACGAAAAGGGAATGGCGCGGACGGCGGTCGACAAGATCGCGATCGCGCGTCGCGCGTTCAAGGACGCGGTCGCGTTCGGGATCAAGGATCACGACATCTTTTTCGATCCGCTGGCGCTGCCGATCTCGACCGGCATCGAGGAAGACCGGCGGAACGCCGCCGAAACGGTCGAGGCGATCCGTGTGATTCATGCCGAAATGCCCGCGGCGAACATCATTCTCGGTGTTTCGAATATTTCGTTCGGGCTGAATCCGGCCGCACGCGTCGTCCTGAATTCGATCTTTCTCCACGAATGCGTCGAGGTCGGAATGAATTCGGCGATCGTCAACGCCTCGAAGATCCTGCCGCTCAATCGATTCAATGAGCACGAGATCGACGTCGCGCTCGAACTGATCTACGACAAACGCAAGTTCGAAGGCGACATCTGCACGTACGACCCTCTCGCCGAATTCACAACGCTCTTCGAGGGTAAAACGGCGAAATCGATCAAACCCGACATCTCGAACCTGCCGGTCGAAGAAAAGCTCAAACGGCACATCATCGACGGCGAAAAGATCGGGCTCGAGGACAGCCTGAAGAAGGCGCTCGAGACGTACGAGCCGCTCGAAATCATCAACAACATCCTGCTCGACGGCATGAAGACTGTCGGCGACTTGTTCGGTTCCGGGCAGATGCAGTTGCCGTTCGTCCTCCAATCCGCTGAGGCGATGAAGACGGCAGTCAAATTCCTTGAGCCGTTCATGGAAAAGGTCGAGGGAGCGAACAAGGGGACGATGATCCTCGCGACAGTCAAGGGCGACGTCCACGACATCGGCAAGAACCTCGTCGACATCATTCTTACCAACAACGGCTATCGTGTCGTCAACCTCGGTATCAAACAACCGATCGAGGACATTCTGCACGCCTGCAGCGAACACGGCGGCGACGCGATAGGGATGTCGGGACTGCTCGTGAAATCGACGCTGATCATGCGCGACAACCTCGAGATCATGAACGAGCGCGGGATCAGCGTTCCGGTCATCCTCGGCGGCGCCGCTCTCAACCGCAAGTACGTCGACAACGATCTTGTTCCGCTTTACGACGGCAAACTCTTTTACGCCCGTGATGCGTTCGACGGCCTTCATGCGATGGACGAGATCGCCGGCGGCGGCGCGGGTGAGCGGGAGACGGGGAGAAGGGGAGAGCGGGAGACTGTTCCTGACGTGACTTCCACCGTTGCGGATGCCGAGGATCTGGTCGGCGAGGATGCGAAACTTGGAAT
>JAKOSS010000194.1 GCA_029777145.1 Acidobacteriota bacterium
AACGCTGCTCCGCGGGAAACGCCTTGAGCTTGTTCCGAACTTCGGTGACGAGATTGCCGTTTGGCTGGAACCGGGGGAAGCGATCGACACCCTCGGTACGATCGACCTGCCGCGCGTAAAATTTCAGCTGTTTTTCGGCGTCGGTCTGAAGGCTCTCGGGAAGCTTCGACGATTCAAACCAGTATTTGTTGAGCGTATTGTAAACGTCCGTCTCATTCGCCTTGTCGCGATACTCGTCGGTAAGCATCAGATACGCCTTCAGCAGATCGTAATTCGCCCCGAGAAACGTCTCTTCTTCGGCCGAAAGCTGTTTCGGATCCTTGATCGGCGGACTCGTGACGAACTTCTTCATCTCCTCTTCCATCCGGCGCCGGGTCGGATCCATGAAGCGCCGGCTGACGGCCGTGTAATAGATCGGAAGCAGTCGTTCGGTATAGATCCGGTCACCCGAATACAGCCCCATCCGCATTTTGATCGGCGCGCCGTCGCGGTTGTACTGGTCGAGCTGGTCCATCAGGAGACGCAGGTTTTCGAGCGAGTTGATCTCCGACGTCGACTCGTCCGCATTCTTCGTCAGAGGATCGCGGTTGACGTCGGCCTTCGCGTTGTTGAGAACCGACAGCGCGCGCTTCGACGCGTCGTCCAGCATCTTCTGGTTGTTGTATGTCGAGACGCCGGCAAGGATCAGAAGCGTGGCGACGAGCGCCGCGCCGAGCAGCGTCACGAGCCATCCGAAGATCGGCGGACGCTGGCGCTGCTCCTGGAACGTACGTACCAGATCCTTGTCACGGAGAACGACGTCGCGGATAAGTCGTTCGACGAAATACGTCGTACCGACGGTCGCCGGTGCCTCGGACGAGCGTCCGGCCGCAGGCGTCGCGGTGAAATAGAACCCTCTGAAAAACGGATTCTCGGTAAATGGGTTCGGCCGGAACAAGGCCGTCACGAAAGCCCCGAGTTTGCGTCTTGCCGCGCTGAAATGGAGCGGGAAATTGAATATCCGCAACTGGCGGACCGGCGGAAAAGGAGCGCTGAGCCGCATCAGCCGGCGCTTCATGATCGAATCGTTGAGAAGCGCAAACTCGTCGTCGAACATCGAGTGCGCGTTCTCGCTCTTCTCCAGCGGGATGGTCGCGCCCCAGACGAGAGTTTCGCCTTCCTTTTTCGAAGTCGAGAATGAATCCTTGAATCCTTCGATCGCGTCCGCGTGGTTGAAGATGAGGTAAACCGGGAACCTGACCTTGAGCCGCTGCATCGCCTCGTCGAGCCGCGTCCTCAGGACCTTCGCCGACTCCTCGAGTTCGCGTTCGTCGGCCTCGAGTACACCGTTCGTGTCCGCGAAGAGCAACATTCCGTCGAGCGGACGGTTCGGACGGGTTTTACGGATCGTTTCGAGCAGCGAAGCCCATTCGTCGGCATCGCCGCCTTCGGTCTGAAAGCGACCGGCGGTATCGATGAAAACGGCGTCCGTGGTGACGCGCCAGTCGACAGCCTGCGTCGGCTTGATGATCTTCATCTCGGACTGCCGCTGACTCGGAAGAGTCTGGAAGTTAAGATTCGATCCGACAACGACCGACGATTTGCCGGATTTCGGAATACCGGCAACGATGTACCACGGCAGCGAGTAGAGCGCGTCGGAGCTGCCGTCGCCGAGATTCGACGACCGCAGGAATTTGACGACTTCCTCCGCGCCCTGAAGGTTTTCGCCCGAAGCCTTGGCGGTCGCCAACGGCGCCGGCTGCTCGGCCGCCGGAGCGCTCTCTTTCGCTCCTGTCTTCTCTTCGGCCTCCTTCTTCTCCTTTTCTTCCTTCTTCTTTGCCCGGCGACTGACGACATAGCCGGCCAGCAAAGTGAACGGAAGCGTCAACAGCAGGACGATGATCACCATGATCCGCGTGTTGACGGGAAGCCCCAACTTCTGCCCTCCGAACCAGGTCAGGAATCCGACGATTCCATAGAATGACATCAGGCCGCCGATGCCGAAGGCGAATTTAAGTTGTTGGACGTGCCACGAACTCATAAAATAGGGGCCGAAACGCGGCGAATACGGCGCCCGACGGCGCCACTCGATCGATCACCGACCGAGATGATCAGAACGGAAGCTTCTTGATCGCTTCACTCAGAAAGAACGACGTCATCACGAACAGGATCAGGTAAACGATGAACGCGAATCCAAGCCCGCCGAAGGCGGTGACTTTTGCCCAGGCCGGCATCTTTCTCGGTTTCGGCGGCTCCGGCTGATCGTCGGCCAGCCAATGCGGCGACAATTCGACCGGACGGATCTTACCTGCCTTCACGAGCGCGTTCGCCGTCTGCTGCATGATCGAAAGCATTTTGTCCTTTTCGTAAACGGCATACCGTCCCTTGAAGCCGAGGAGCATGCAGACGTAATAAACCTCGACGGCGTCGGCGGTCACGTCGATCTGTTTCAGCATCGCCGCGAGCTTTTCGAAAAACTTGTTGCCGGCGAGTTGTTCACCGAAATACTCGAGTTGCAGCGGGTATTTCTCCCACTCTTCCTTGAGATGAAAATTGTTCGTCAGGACGGTTTCATCGACGAAGGAGGCGAGCGCAAACTTGGCGACCTGGATGATCTTGCTGCTGAACCGATATCGTTCGGCGCGCCTTTCGAAATCCTCGAGCAGCGAGGCGATCTTCGGACGCAGATCCATCGACGGCTGGACGATCCCCGACTTGAGCCTGAGGATCAGGTCATACACCGGACCCGCAAACGCGACCAGATCGTTCTTGTTGCTTGGTTCAGACATAGTCATTTCGGATTCGGGAATTCTGATTTCGGATTGCCGTCAGCGTCGACTAACATCCGAAATCCACATTCCCACATCCCACATGCCATCATGGTTTCACCGCGTACATTTCAAGCTGCTCGTCAGGAATCTCGTCGGGTACGTAGACCGCGATCACCTTCGACCCCTTGATGCCGTCCCAGTACGGCCCGATCGTATCGAGCATGAAATAGCGGAAACCGACCCGCGTCGGGATCGGCGCCGGCGGCGGACTCGCGTGTGTCAGCACGACGCCCGGCAGAGCCGATCCGATGATCGTGTCGATGACGTCGCGCGAACCGATCTTGACGACGCGCGGCACGCCCTCGATAAGCTTCGATTCCGGCATCTGGGCACGTACCGCCAGATAGAATCCGGCTTCCTTGAGAAGCCTTTCGTCCTCGACGCGGCCGACGTACAAAGTGTCGCGCGTCTTCTCGAGCGGGATCGGCACGCAACGGCTCGGAATGACGGTTTCGAGCAATTCCTTCAACTGCGTCGAAAGATTGAAGAACGTAAAGTGTAGATCGTCGTGATCGTATTTGACGATGTCGCGCGGATAAAGCTCGGTCGAGAACGTCATCAGCTTTCCGACGAGTTCCGCCATTTCGAGATAAAGCGGCTCCGGATGAAGCATTGGCGACCGGAAGAAATGCGCCATCGTCGGGATCGCCGAGTTGATCGTGTGGAGCAGCCAGAAGACGGCCACCTCCGAGGTCGTGAAATCCGCGAGCGACGCGTTGCGCTGGCGGCGCTGCTCGCCGAGCGACCCGCTCTTCGTGTTCAGGATCTCAACCAGCTGTCGGAGCATGTTGACGAGCCAGACCGACGACGAGGTCTTCAGCGTCGCGGGAATGAAGTCCTCGTTGATCTGGAGTTGGCCGGTCGGTGTGCGTTTCAGTTCGGCGATCTTCATCGAAGTGAATCCGTCGCGAACTTCGTCGTCGAAAATTATCCGGAGATTGCTCTTGGCGTATGCCAGCGTCTGTTCGTTCGTGCCGGTCGTCTCGTCCTTGACCGCGAGTCCTTCCTGAAGAAAACGAACGTTCGACGTCGGTTTGGCGCCGTTCGCCTGAAAATTCGCCTCGCCTGCCTTCCTCGCCGGAATCGCGATATGGACGCCGAGTTTCTCCGCCTCGGGATGGAAGTGATTGCCGACGGGACGCAGATCGGGAACCGCCTCGGCGTCGGGAACGTTGATCATCAGACCGTCCTGCAGCACTGCGTGGCAGTTTATGATCTGGAAATTCCCGTTCGCGATCGCCTCGCGATTGATCTGAAGATCGAGGATCCCGTATTCGAACGGCATCATCGAACGCACTCGTGAATTGAGCAACTCTTCGTGATAGTTGTCCCACTGCTGGAAGTGGTGGGGAGTCATCAACATCCCCTCGTTCCAGACGATCTTACGGTACTTGCTCATATGCCGTTGTGAAAATCATGGTAAATCTAATGTCAAAATTAGTAAACGTTAGATACCAAACTTCTTAAACAATCGTTACTGGCGTTTCGGCGGTGTCGGAACGGTCTTGTTCGTAAGTAACCTGAAGAAATCCGCCATCCATTCTTCGCCGCTTTTCTCGGGGAAACGATCAGGATTCTTTTGTACCCATTTTAGCGCTAAAACGAGCGGAATGAAATCCGCGCCAACCAGTCGCAAATCGCGGCCCAAATGTCGCAGCGGAATCGCCGGTTTGACCGGGATTTCGATGCGCTCGATGTCGGCGGGATTCGGCTTCGCGCAGATCTCGGCCGGTGAACTGACAAGGTACTCGCGACATGAAACCGGCCGATCCGGATGGATCGAGCACGACTCGTTCTCGAGAAACGGACACGGGATCGCGGCTTCAAAATAATCGAGAAGTATCCGTTCCCGCTGCGACGGATCAAGTTCGGCCCACGATGACAGGCGCTCAAAGATATCGGTCTTCCCGAGCTCCGCCAACGCCTCGTCAAACCGCTCCAAAACCTCGCTTTTCCGGGGCTCCGGCATCGCCGCGACGACCTCGGCAAGCCCGTGCGCCTCGATCTCGGCGACCGGAACCATCTGTCGGCAGCACGCGCCGCAACCGGCCCGGCAGCTGACCGTGCGCCCCTGCGCCCCGGCCGCCGATTCGCCCATCGCGACGAACGAATCGGTCATCCGCTGAAAGATCGGCAGCATCCGCTGCGGCTTCACCGGCGTCGCCGGAACGGTCATCTGCATTTCGAGCGGTTGTCCATCGACGGACAACGTGATGTTTCCGGTGATCCACTCTGTGATTTCTTCCACGGCAATTCTTCTCTTAAAACCAGTACGCGATGGAGACAGTCGCCCGCGAAGCGTGTTTGGCGAAGATACGCGGAAAGGTCTTCCAATGCGTAATCCGGGTTAAAACGTTACGGGCTCTGAGTTGACGCCGAAGTCG
>JAKOSS010000019.1 GCA_029777145.1 Acidobacteriota bacterium
ATTTCGTGTTTCACCTAAGTTATCTCCGTGATTGTCGATTATAGATTTCCGCAGGCGAATTGAAAACCGCGACCGTATCAATCACGATCGCGCGATCGAGGACTTCGCAGCTCCGGATCTGAAATCCATCAACGTTCGCTTAGCCGCGGATCACACAGATGACGCGGATAGGAATCTGACAATCACCGAAATTCGTGAAATTCGCGGCTGGGAATTTGCTTCGACAGGATTTCGTCAAAAGCACGAATAAGACAGAATGAAAACGGTTCAGTTCGCGCAATTCGCCGGCACGATCCGACGCAGGCTGTGTCAAAACTTCCATATCGCGATTTTCGGGTTGAGCGAAAGTTGGCAATCTTCTTTTGAATTGCCGTCTGTTTCAGCTGACGGACTTGGGTAAGTTCAGTAATGACGGGGCTTTAGCCCGACGATTCGGCTAAAGCCGAGCTCTTTCAGTTTGTCCCGATCCGTTCGTTAAAACGAACGGCAATTCATGAAAGACCTTTGGGAGGTGACTTTTGACACAGCCTCTTCAGCGCGTGGGGGCTGATTGGGCAGATGAATCGGCTTCAGCCAAAAAGGACTTTGGCTGAAGCCTTGACCGTAATTGGCTTTCGATCCACGAGCTGAAGCACGTGGCAACATTAGACCCGAAACCTGGCAAACTCCCATCCACTCATTCTGAATCGGTCCGCATCACCACTGCTGCCGGAACAATCCCAGATTGCGCATTCCAGGAGCCGCACCTTCTTGGCCGCAAATCAACGCGGAAACCCGGGGAATTTTCAATGCGTCTCCCGGATTCTGGCGCGAATGAGTGGTAGACGCGACTGCAAAGGGAAAAAAGGCGACCCGAACGGGCCGCCTTCAGGCAAAACAGCTCTCAGTGCGATCAGTTCGTGCCGTTCAAAACCCGCGGACGGGTCGGTTCCGTCGTCGTCGCCGTCTCCGGCGCCCGATCGATCCTGTAAATTCCCGACGAATGGCTCGCCGCAAATATACGGTCAGGATTCGTCGGATCGAAGATCATCGACCAGACACGGCGGCTCGGGAGCCGCATATCCTTCGAATCGACGCGTTTCCAGTCGTTTCCGGCGTTGGACGAATAGTAAATGCCGCCGTCCGTTTCGAGCGCGCTCGAGATGAAGATCTCGTTCGTGTTCGCCGGGTTGACCAAAATACTCGTGAAATTGCCGAGCGGAAGATTACCGCCGCGTCGCTTCCACGACTTTCCGCCGTCGCGGCTGACATAAAACGTCTGCGTCGTTCCGACATAGACGACATCCGGGTTTTTCGGATCGGTCGCGATCGAACTGATCGGCACTTCACGCGGGATCGTTTCAGTGTTCTCCCACGTCTTGCCGCCATCGCGGCTGACGATCACACCCGAGCGGTCCGTTCCGACAAATATCGTATCGGGGCGAAGCGGACTCGCATGTATTGCAAATACATTGCTTGAAAATCCGGCGCCAAACGGGATCTTCTCCCAACCCTTGCTGACGTCGTAGCTCCGGTAGAGCGCAGTGTCAGTACCCGCGAAGATACCGTTCTTCCCGTCCTCGGTGTACGCCAGAACCTTGACCTTCTCCGAGATCGCCGGAACCAGGATCGGCCCGGTCGGGACGGGTGTTTTTACAGGCGCGGCCTTTCTGGTCGCTGCCTTGCGGACTGGACGTTTTGCCGGCGTCTTGGGCGCGACGAGCCGTGTCCAGGTCACGCCGCGGTCCATCGATTTGAAGATCCCGAGATTCGTGCCCATGTAGATAATGTTCGTGTTCACGCGGTCCTGAAGAACGGCGTACGGCGCCGTGCGGATGACATCGTAATTGCGCGGCTGTTTCCAGGTCGCGCCGTCGTCATCACTGATGAACACAAAACCGCCGCCCGTCGCCGTATTGCGCGTCGTCGCGTAAATCCGTCGCGGCTGTTCAACGTCGGCTGTCAGCGTGTAGGCGAACCGGCTCGTGAAATTCTCGTTCGTCGGTTTGAAATTGCGGCCGCCGTCGGTCGAGACCAGAACGCCGTAATTGTTCGTTCCGATATAAACACGATTCGGATCATCAGGATGAACCGCGATCGAATTGATCTCGATATCCTTTTGCGTCGTGATCGACCACGACTTGCCGCCGTTGGTCGTCATCCAGAAGCCCTCGGTCGTCGCCGCATAGACGACGCCCGGCATCGTCGGGTGCTGAAGAAGATCGCGCGTGCGGCGTGATTGCGACGGAATTCCTTGAATTTTCGCCCACTTTTCGCCCTTGTTGAACGATTCGTAAATGCCGCTGCAGGCCGACGCGATGATGTGGCTCGAGTTGCGCGGATCAATGGTGATCGCAAAAACATCCGAGTCGTCGATCATGCCGTCCTTGATGAGCCGCCAGTTCTTCCCCCCGTCGGTCGTTTTGTACGCCCGCCACCAAGTGCCGGCATAAATGATGTTGGTATCGTCAGGATCGACGGCGAGCGAATCGACGTTGATCGGGTTCGTCTTTGAATCGAGCTTTTCCCAGTCTTCACCGGAGTTCGTCGACTTCCAAACGCCATCGATCGTTCCGACGATTATCAGGTTCGGATCCTTCGACGACTGAACCATGGCGTGGATCGACTCATTGCGAAGTTCTTTCGATTCCTTCCAGGTCTTCCCGCCGTCAGTACTTTTGAAGAAACCGCCGGGCATTTTGTGCCGATGGCCCGATGTATAGATCACCTTCGAATCGCGCGAGTCGATCATCAACTGGTCGAGAACAAGCAGCGGTTTGTTGAGATTGACGATCAGTTGCCACGACTTGCCCCCGTCCGTAGACATGTGGACCTGGCCGTCGAGCGTGCTGACGTATAACTTGTTCTTGTCACGCGGGTCGATGGTCACGACGCGCACGTCTCCGCCGCTCGGACCGACGATGTCCCAGCTGCTGACCTTGACCGGATCACCGGAAGGATCAACGCCAAAGGCGGTCGAAAGAAAAATCAAACTCACTGCCGTTGCAGCGATGTACCGGATCAGCGTTCTGAATTCACTCATAAATTTCGTTGGTTTCGAAACAGGTAACCTCGGATCTGGCGCGGGCGTTTCCGACATACATTTCTGATGACGGAATTTCGTGATCTTGTTGCACAAGAATCGAAAAACTGGAGATTTGTATGGACTTTTCGCGTTCGACGCTCCCAAGCGCAAGGCGGCGAACGGACATTATTCTATACAATTACGCCGGCAAATCAAAAAACGCCGACAATCGACGGCGCTTATCGCATGAAAAAACGGGCGAAGTTTGATGAAAACTTCGCCCGCCTTTGTAAAGTTCCCGTTTCTTGCGAAACGTGAGTCTAAGGTTACGGAGTCGGATTATCCGCGCCCGGCGGGACGAGGAAGAACTTCGTCCAGACACCGGCGCCATTCGGATTCGATCCGCCTCTGACGATGGTCACGCGGCTCGCGTCGTACTTCCTGAAGGTGATCGCCTTCTGGAGCTGACGTTCGCGGTTCGCGATCTCCTTGTCAGTGCCGTAGTTGATGATGTAGCCCTGAGCCGAAGGATTGTTGCCGAGCGCGATGTAGAGCGCGTCAACACGGGCCTTGACCTCGTCATCCGGCAGTTTGCCGAACTCGTCGATCATCGAGACTTCAGGCGGACGCGAAACACTTCCGGTTTCGGAAGCCGATCTCGGGCAATCCGCGCAGAGGCACGAACCGCTGATCTCGACGGTTGCCGTGATGTTCTCGCCAGCCATGCCGCGAGTCGTGGAAACCGTGATCGACGACGTACCCTGACCGCTGACGATCGTACCGGCAGAAACGGTCCAGTTGTACGAGATGTCGGCACAGTTGCCGCCGCTGGCGTTAGCCGTGAAGTACATTTCCTTGCCAGGCTCAACCACGCCGCCACCGGTCACACCGAGGGTCGGGCAGCTGCATGCAGGCTTACAATTGCACTCTTCGACGGTGACAGTCTCCGTGACCGTCTTGCCGCAGTATCCGCAACCGTTGTCAACGGCCGACGTGATCGTGTAGGTACCCGGGCGGACTCCGCTCAGATCCCACGTGACGTTCGCGCCCTGGCCGACGATGCGGCCCGCCGAAACGGTGTGCTGATAGGTCAAAACCTCGTTACCGGGATTGTCAACCGAAGTGCCGACGCTGACCGTCGAACCATCCGGGCAACTGGTGCCTTCGACCGGGATCGTGCCCGGAGCACACGGAATAACGATCTTCCTGCTGCTCAGGCTGACACCGGTAACGTTGGCGACCGGACGAGGAATATCGCCCTGACGCAAGTTGCGGCGGCCGGCCGTGAACTGGAACATGAAGCCGTGCGGATCCGATGACTCGGTAAATCCGAGCGGAAGACCCACGACGTTCTGGTTGATGACGGTCGGGATCCTGCCGATCACATTGACGCGGCTGGTCAGATCTGTATCGATGTTTCCGCGGTCCTGCTGGTTGAAGTGGCGGCGATAGGCAAAGCCGATGCTCATCCAGCGGTACGGGAAGATACGCGCACCGAACAAGCCGTCAAGCGGGCTGTTCTCGAACGAATTCGGCGTCCGGCTTGCAACATACTGAAGCGAGCGGAACTCGAGGATCGGCTGGAAGAACTTGTTGACCGGGAAGTCAACACCGATCGCGGCCTGCAGTTCGTCAGGACGATCGAGCATCGTGTACGAACCGCCGACGAAATCACCCTTGACCTTGCTGGTGTACTTGTAACCAACGTTGGCCGAGATGTTCATCCACTTACGGACACGTGCGTCGGCAAACAAGGTAACGCCGACATCGCCGCTGCTGCCGCCCGGACCTGCGCCGCGTTGCATTTGGTTGAATCCGGTGAAGTCGTTGGCCTTGTCGTTGTACCACTGATAATAAGCGACGAGACCGACACCGATCGGCTTGTTCGGACCGGTCCAGCGCCATTTGGCACCCGCCGAGAACGAGTTGAAGGCCGATTCACCGTACGTTCTGTTAATGAACGGAGCGTCCGGCAGGTACGTCGGAGCGACCGTGAACGACGACGGTGCGGTGCCGGCAGGAGCGCCGGTAACGCTGACGAGATTCACCGTCTGCAGAACGATACCCGGAAGGATGCTGCCGTAAACCGAGCCGACGCCCGGGAAGTTGTCAGCACCGTTGCCGCCCGAAGTGCGCGGCGGACCGAGCAACGCATTGCCGGTGGTCGGCGTCGGGAATCCGAAGATCGGACCCGAGTAGAACGGCGGCTGAAGGTTGAACGTTCCGGCGTTGCAGCCTACGTACGGGTATTGACAAAAGGACTGGTTACCCTGCGGGCGGAAGATCGCCCAACCCGGATACTGGCTCGTGCCCGGTCCCTGCGGGGCCATCACGATCGCCGGACCCGAGGTCAGCGAATTTCCAAGCACGAACTGCGAATTCGGCAGGTAGAACGACGAAAGGTTTCGCGGGGCATTAACTTTAATGCCGCGATACATGTCGGTATTGAAGAACAGTTCAAGGTAGTCGTTGATGCCGATCTGGAAGCTCACGGGAACTTCAACAATGTCAGCGTCACCGGGATCGCGGTCAAAGTTGCTGTAGGCAAGGCTCAACGTCCATTCGCCTCTCCTTAGAGTTTGACCGTCATAAACCGTGAAAAGACCCGTGGGACCACCAACCGGACCGCCGGTGCCGACAGTCGGGGCGATATTCCTGGGATCTTTCTCCGATCTCAAAGTCTGCGCCGGCACCGAAATCATCAGTGCAAGCATCGTAAGCGTAACTAAGAACGCCCATTTAGCGAGTTTCATCACTTTCCTCCGCCGAAAAATAGTTTTCAATCTCAAACGCGACCCGAGCGAATAATTTCCCCGAAATCACATCGTTCAGGTCACTCAAATTATTGCGTCAGGCAAAAAATCAAGGAGCTCAATTTCTTGACCAAAACCAATACAAGTCAAACTGTTGTAGTAATTTATAAGGGAGTGGCGTTCAAAAGTCAATAAATAAAAACCCGAACGCAGTCGTCCCCGTAGAAAAAGATACTTTACATCACTCGGAAAATCAAGCATTTTCAGCCTTTAGCGTCAAACTAATTGGCTCACGAGCTGAGGTCGAGGCCCGTTAACGGGTAAGTTTGGGAAGATTGCGGCAATCTCCGCGCGACCGGCCTCTCTCAACCGTTTTTTGCGGCTTTTTCAAACGACTTGCCCGGTTCCGCGCGCGCGGCGCCGAGAATTTCGTTCATCGCCCCGCTCCTGAATCCCATCAGATCGAGCGTTACATATTTAAACCCCAGCTCGGCGAGCCGAGTCGAAACACTTCCCGCGAATCCCTCGTTCAGGGCCGACTTGAGTTCCGACGGCGCGATCTCGATCCGCGCCAGGTCGCCGTGCACGCGTACCCTGAATTCGTTGAAACCGAGTCCACGCAGGAAATCTTCCGCGCGGTCAACCTTCGACAAACGCTCGATCGTAACCGGCACGCCGTATGCGATTCGGGACGCGAGACAAGGACTTGCGGGTTTGTCCCATTGCGGCAGTCCGGCCCGACGACTTAGAGCACGGATCTCGTCCTTGGTCAAACCGACGGCGGCGAGCGGACTGATAACGCCCGATTCGCTCGCGGCCGCCATTCCGGGACGGTGGCCGCCGATATCGTCGGCGTTGGTCCCGTCGACGATCACGTCAATTCCCTTTTCGGAAGCGATCGTTCCAAGTTTTGCGTAGAGTTCCGTTTTGCAGAAATAACATCGGTTTGACGGGTTGGCCGCGTATCTCGGGTCGGAAAGTTCATCGGTCGTTACATTTAAATGTTTCAGCCCGAGCGCCTTCGCGATCCCGGACGCCTCGTCACGCTGATGGACCGAGACGCTCGCCGAAATCCCGGTCACGCACAGCGCATCGGCGCCGAGTTCGCCGTTTGCGACATACGCAAGATAGGTGCTGTCGACACCGCCTGAATAGGCGACCAACACGCGGCCCAAACCGCGCATCATAGAACGCAACCGATTTTCTTTTATTTCGACCGGATCGGCCGTGGTTCCAGAGATGGCATCAGACATATTCGATATTTCCGGGCGAACGTACGCCGGATTTAGATGTTAACCCACCGTCCCGGAGGTAGCAATCACACTTTGAGTTGTGCGGCGCGCGAAATCGTGGACGCCCGCGGGGACTAATGGTAGAATCCGAGTACTTCGGAATTGAAATCGCACAAGATGTATTCACGCTGCGTCAAACTCTTCAAAACAGTATTATCGCTGGTTGTTCTCTGTACGTTGATCGCGCTTGCCGCGGCGGCCCAGGACGATCCGGCCGCGGCTGCCGTCGAGTTGTTCAACGCCGGACAGGACGCGCATGAAAAAGGAGACCTAAAAAAGGCCGTTGAGCTGTACGAAGCCGCGCTCAAGCAGATCCCCGAGTTTCCGGAAGCCGAGTACCAGATGGGAACCGCGCTCGCCGTTTTGGGACGGCGGTCGGATGCCGAGGCCGCCTTTCGCCGGGCGCTTGAACTCCGAGACGGCTGGACGCTGCCGATGACGTCGCTCGGCTCACTCCTGCTCGACAGCGGCAAGTTCGCCGAGGCCGAAACGCTTTTGACGAAAGCGGTCGAGTCCGACGAGCAGAATTACGGCGCCTTCAGCGCGCTTGCCGAACTACGGCTTCGGACAAAGGCAGCGGCACCCGTGCTTCAGGAGCTACTCGGAAAAATCAAAATACTGACGGCAAAAGCGAATCCGACCGCTTCGATCTGGCTATCGCGTTCGGCCCTCGAACTCGCGCTTGACGATCCGGCCGCGGCCGGGGCTAGCGTCGGGCGAGCGCTGGCGATCGAACCGAAGAGTTTTGCGGCCGCACTTCAGCGCGGTGAGATCGCCCTCGCGATGAATGACGCGACGGCGGCGATCGCGGACGGCGAGCGCTTGTTGAAAAGCGAACCGTCGTCGGATAAGGCGCGGTTCCTGTTCGCGCGCGCGCTTGCGGCCGACGGCCGGATCGACGAGGCGATCGAACAACTCGGCATTGTGAAAGATCCGACACCTGCCATGGCCGACTTCCGCGAGCGTATCCGGACAGCGTCGTCGGAGAATGTTGCCGAACTCGAAAAGAAGCTTGAATCGGACCCAACGAACGGTCCGCTGCTCGGCCGATTGTGCAACGTGCTGCGAACCGCAAACCCGCAACGGGCGCTCGGCTATTGCCGGCTCGCGTACGAGACTGACCGGAACAACATCAATTACGTCATCGGCTTTGCCGCGGCGCTCGTGCAGGCGAAGCAATTCGAGAACGCGGTCACGCTTCTCAACCAGATCGTCGCCGCCGCGCCCGACAATTACACGGCCCACGCGAATCTTGCCGTCGCCCTCTTTCAGCTGAAACGGTACGCCGAGGCGAAACGCGAGTACAATTGGATCGTCGCACGCCAGCCGGATACGGCCGTCGCGTACTATTATCTCGGCATCATTCATGACCAGTTGAAGGAATATCCCGACGCGATGGCGAACTATCAGACGTTTCTGAAGATCGCCGACCCGGAACTGAGCAAGATCGAGATCGACAAGGTCAATCTCCGGTTGCCGATCCTTCAGAAACAGCTCAAGAACAAGAGATGAAACCGCGCACTGTCACGACGTTGATCGCCAAACCGTGGATGATGACATCCGCGGTTCTGGCATTCATCGTCTTGACACTTGCTCTCCCGGCCTCGGCGCAGGACGACGAATTCGAATACAACCCGTCGCCGAAGATCGTCCTTACTAAAGAGGAAAAGGAAGTCCTCGGCGCCGAAAAGGACGAGAAGAAGTATTTGAAACTGGCGTTGACATTCATGGAGACCCGTTTGAAAAGCGCCGAGTCCCAGATCGATTCGGGCGAATATGACTCGATGCTTCAGAACATCGGCGGATTCCATGCGCTGATGGATGCGACATTCGAGTTTCTCAAGACCAACGACCCGCGACGGGGTCGAGTTCTCGAAACGTTCAAGAAGTTCGAGATCGAACTCCGCGGATACACGCCGCGGATCGAAAATATACGGCGCGAGGTGCCGAACAAGTACGGGGCCTATTTGATCAAGCTCCTCAAGCGGGTTCGTGAGATCAGGGCCAAATCCGTCGACCGTTTCTTCGGCGACGGCGTTGTCAGCAACTAAAGCGATGTTCAGACTTTCAATCTTTGCGATACTCATTTCCACGGTCCTGTGCGTCGCGGCGTCCGCCCAACGAAGGGACTACATGACTGATGCCGAGATCGAACTCGTGCGCGACGCCCAAGAGATCGATCTTCGGGTCGGCGTCCTCACCCGTGCCATCGATCGCCGTTTCGCGGTCCTCAATAATCAAACGGTAAAGGAATCTGATGACTGGGGTCCGGCTCCGACCGGGACGCGCCTTCAGCTCTTGTCGGATGTACAGAAGTTGCTCGACAAGGCGATCTCGGACATCGACAGCGTTGCCGAGAAGAACCGTGACTCGAAGCTTTTCCCGAAGGCGGTGCGAACGCTCGCCGGGTCGTGCAGCCAATACGAGACCAAACTTCGGATCCTGCTCGATGCGACCACGGAGCAGAAAGAAAAGGGCGTGATCCTCGGGTCGCTCGACCTTTGTTCCCAGGTTCGCGAAGCCGTCGCGCAGATGCCGCCCGAGCCCGCGAAAGACGAAAAGAACGACAAGAATAAGAAGAAGAAAAACGATTGAATGAGCCGGCGCCGATCGCCCGCGAAATCGACATTCGTTTTGGCACTCGCAGGTTTGTGAGTGTCCTTTTTTTGCTTTACACTTCTATTAAATATGTCGGCAGAAAATTTGAAAAAAACTCCGCTCAATGACGTTCACCGAAGTTCCGGCGGCAAGATGGTCGATTTCGGCGGCTGGGACATGCCGGTCCAATATGAGGCGGGTGTCATCGCCGAGCATTTGGCGACCCGCGAACGCGCCGGATTGTTCGATGTTTCGCACATGGGCGAGATCTGGGTCGACGGGCCGGACGCGATCGCGTTTGTCAATTATTTGACGACCAACGATGTCTCGAATCTCGTCGACGGTCAGGCACATTACTCGGCGCTGACCAACGAGAATGGCGGGGTGGTCGACGACCTTCTCGTGCACCGCTTCTCGGAAGACAAACTCCTGCTCGTGGTGAACGCCGCGACGACCGACAAGGATTGGGCGTGGATCGAGCCCAAAGCGTCCGGGTTCGACGTGAAACTGAGGCAGGCATCGGTCGAGTATTGCCAGATCGCGATCCAGGGGCCGAAAGCTCTGGGGATCCTTCAGCAATTGACTGATACCGATCTCGCGGCAATCAAGTATTACCATTTCACGACCGGCACGGTGGACGGCGTTGATTCGATCATCGCCCGCACCGGCTACACCGGCGAGGACGGCTTCGAAGTTTACGCTGAACCGTCGAAGGCCGTTCAGCTTTGGAACCGAATGCTCGAAGCCGGCGCCGGCGAGGCGATCCTGCCGTGCGGCCTGGCGGCACGGAACACGCTTCGTCTCGAAGCCGCGATGTCCCTTTACGGTCACGAACTGAGCGACACGATCTCGCCGCTCGAAGCGAATCTCGGCTGGATCTGCAAACTCGGAAAGGGCGATTTCATTGGCCGCGAACCGATGCAGAAGCTCAAGGAAGACGGACTCAAGCGACGCCTGGTCGGCTTTGAAATGGTGGACAAAGGCATCGCCCGTGACGGATTTGAGGTTTATGTCGGCGACGACCGCGTCGGCGAGGTAACCTCGGGCAGTCCGGCGCCGTTCCTGAAGAAGAACATCGGGCTCGCGTTCGTGCCGGCCGAATTTGCAAAAACAGGTCAAGAAATTACAATTGACGTTAGAGGCAAGAAACTTGCGGCCGTTGTTGTTCCGACGCCGTTTTACAAACGACAAAAGTAGTTAATCGTGAATCGTCAGCGGTTGATCGGGATGGGCAATTCCCAAACGGTCAGCGATTGCTCAACGAACGATAATCTCCAATAAATATGGCAAACATCCCTGAAAACTTACGTTACTCAAAAGACCACGAATGGGTCTCAGTCGACGGCGACATCGCCACGATCGGTGTCACCGACTACGCTCAGCACTCGCTCGGCGACGTTGTTTATGTTGACCTTCCGCGCGTTGGCGACGCGTTTGCGACCCACGAAGCATTCGGCTCGGTCGAGTCGGTCAAGGCAGTTTCGGAGATCTTCACCCCGGTCGCCGGCGAAGTTTCCGAAGTCAACGACGGCCTCAACGATGCTCCCGAATCGGTCAACAACGATCCGTACGGCGCCGGTTGGATGCTGAAGGTCAAGATGACCAACCCGAACGAAGCCGACGGAATGATGTCGGCCGTCGAGTACGAAGAATATCTGAGCGCGAATGCCTGATATTCGATTTTAGATCTTAGATTTCGGATTTTGGATTGATTTCGGATCAGGGTCGACGCGAACCACTGAATTGCGAGATCGGATCACGGGCCGGTTTCAATTCACTCGATTGACTTTGACCGTCCACCAAAATCCAAAATCAGAATTCCCCCATCCCAAATCGCTATGCGTTACATTCCTAATTCACCCGAAGAACGCACGGAAATGCTCGAGATCGTCGGTCTGAAATCGGCCGACGAACTTTTTAGAACGATTCCTTCCGACGTTCAATTGAACCGTACCCTGAAGATCACGGATCCGCTTGCGGAACCCGAGGTCATCGACGAAATGGAAGCGATGGCCGCGAAGAACACGGGCGCCGGCAAACCCTCGTTTTTGGGTGCCGGCGTTTATTCGCATTACAGCCCGACGATCGTCGATCATCTGTTGCAGCGGAGCGAGTTCTTCACGAGTTACACGCCGTATCAGCCCGAAGTTTCGCAAGGCACGCTGCAGTACATTTTCGAGTTCCAGACGCTGGTTTGCCAGATGACCGGAATGGACGTCGCGAATGCGTCGATGTATGACGGTTCGACGGCGACCGCCGAGGCGGTCCTGATGGCGCAGCGCGTCACGCGCCGCGACAAGATTCTGGTTGCCGAGACGGTCCATGCCGAATATGAGCAGGTGACGAAGACCTATACGCAGCACGGCGATTCGTTTTTCGACACGATCGAATTCGACAAATCGACCGGCCGCGTGTCCGAGGCTGAACTCGCGAAACTCGACGACAAGACCGCATGTCTCGTTGTCCAGTCGCCAAACTTCTTCGGCTGCGTCGAGGACATCGCGTTTCTCGCCGAAAAGGCGCACGCGGTCGGCGCTCTGCTGATCGTCGTCGTCACCGAGGCGATCTCGTTCGGCTTGCTGAAGACGCCGGGCGAATGCGGCGCCGACATCGTCGTCGGCGAGGGTCAGTCGTTCGGCATCCCGATGAGTTTCGGCGGACCGCACGTCGGACTGTTCGCCTGTAAGGAAAAATATGTCCGCAACATGCCGGGCCGGCTCGCCGGGATCGCGTACGACAAGAACGGCAACCGCGGTTTCGTGCTGACGCTCGCGACACGCGAACAGCATATCCGGCGTGAAAAGGCGACCTCGAACATCTGCACCAACCAAGGTCTGATCGCGCTCGCCGCGACGATCTATCTCGAAACAATGGGACGCCAGGGAATGAAGGAAGTCGCGATGCAGAACGCGCAAAAGGCCGCCTACGCGAAAAAGAAGATCGCGGAACTCGACGGCTATTCGATCGCGTTTTCGGCCCCGACTTTCAACGAGTTCGTCGTCCGGTGTCCGAACGACGCCGAATCGACGCTCGAAAAGATTCGTACCGAAAGCGGGATCATCGCCGGGCTTGCGTTGTCGAAATACTATCTGAACAACCCGAACGACATCGTTTTGGCGGTTACTGAAACGAATTCGAAAGCGCAGATCGATGCGTTGGTCGACGCGTTCGCGAAGGCTCGCTGAAGATCGGCGCCGTTCCGGTCCGGCCGCGAAACACTAAACTTAAGGAGCGAAAATGCCATGACAGATCCGTTTGGAGTCGATGTTGATCGCCGGAAGTTTCTCGGTTCGGTCGGAAAAGGTGTCGGGCTGATGGCGATGTCGTCGGGCGTCGTCGCTTCCCTTCTCCAAACGGTTGAAGCGAAAGTCCGCTCGGTTGAAAGCGTCGCGCCCGAAGCATTGGCGGCCGACGAGGATTTCTGGGCGACGATCCAGCAAGCGTTCTCGATCACGCGCGGCATCATCAACCTGAACAACGGAGGCGTCAGCCCGAGCCCGCGGATCGTCACCGAGGCGTTCGTCAGGTACACGTGGCAGCAAGAGGACGCGACCGCGTATACGATGTGGCAGATCCTCGAACC
Organism: Acidobacteriota bacterium; assembly: GCA_029777145.1. Next base: position 13,231 of record JAKOSS010000019.1, read on the forward strand.
GCAGTCAGAAACCGTCCGCGCCGGGCTCGCCGAGATCTTCGGCTGCGATACGGAAGAGATCGCGATCACGCGTAACGCGTCCGAATCGCTCGAAACGCTTCTTTTCGGCCTCGATCTCAAATCCGGCGACGAGATCCTGACGACGACGCAGGATTACGGGCGCATGATCAACACGCTCAAGCAGCGCGAACGCCGCGAGGGATTGAAGCTCAACCTGATCCCGATCCCGATCGCGCCGAAGGACATCAACGACCTTGCGACGCCTTTCGAACGCGCGATCACGCCGCGCACGAAGCTGATCATGATGGCGCATCAGATCAACCTGACCGGACAGATCATGCCGGTCCGGAAGGTCTGCGAAATGGCGCGGGCACGAGGGATCGAAACGATCGTTGACGGCGCTCATGCCTTCGCGCAGTTCGATTTCAAGCGCGACGACCTGCAGTGCGATTACTACGGAACGTCGCTGCACAAATGGCTCTACGCACCGAAAGGCACCGGACTTCTGTATGTCAAGAAAGACAAGATTCCGAAGGTTTGGCCGTTGATGGCTTCCGACGAGAAGCAGACGAACGACATCCGGAAGTACGAGGAGATCGGAACGCATTCGGCGGCGATGAAACTTGCGATCGGCGAGGCGATCGCGTTCCACAACGCCATCGGCGGGAAGCGCAAAGAGGCACGTCTGCGCTACCTTTCGCGTTATTGGATGAACAAGCTGAAGGACGTGCCGAAGATCGGCTTCAACACGTCGTTCGATGAAAATCAGTCGTGCGCGATCGCGAACGTCAAGGTCGACGGCGTCGATCCGGG
>JAKOSS010000195.1 GCA_029777145.1 Acidobacteriota bacterium
CAGGACGCGCCGAAAAGGAATCTTTGGGCGTTTTTTCCGATCACGGCGGCGATCCGCCTGTCGGCCCGATTCGTTTCGTCGCGTAAGCGCGAGGCCCGTTGGACCAACGATCTCAACTCGAACGAAGTCCTGCTCGGCGGAAACACTCTCATCTTTGTCGCCAGACGCGGAGACGCCACGCCATGACCAAACTTTCACATTATGACGAGAGCGGAGATATCCGCATGGTTGATGTTTCGGAAAAGGAATCGACGAGCCGGGCGGCGATCGCATCGGGAAAGGTATTTCTCGCGATGGAGACACTCGATCTACTGCGATCGGGCGCAAACCCGAAGGGAAATCCGCTCGAGATCGCCCGGATCGCCGGGATCATGGGCGCGAAGCGGACATCCGAACTGATCCCGCTTTGCCATCAGATCAATCTTTCAAAGGTCGACGTGCGGTGCGAATTCGCGCCTGACGGAATTGTTATCACCGCCGAGGCCAAGACGAACTCGCAGACGGGCGTCGAGATGGAAGCGCTGACTGCCGTAAGCGTTGCGGCGCTTACGATCTACGATATGTGCAAGGCCGTTCAGAAAGACATCGTTGTCGGCGACATCCGGCTCGAGGCCAAATCCGGCGGACGATCGGGAGATTACCGTCGTGAATGAGAGACGGCGGCGAACGGAATTGTTTCGGCGCGCGTCGAACTTTGAGATAGAATGTTTCGTATCCAGATTGCCAGAGAAAGGAGTTAACCATGAGATACCAGATAGCCGAAGACGTAAAACCGCAGTTCAAGTTACTTCTCGCCGCGACCGCCCTGAGCGTTGCCGTCTGGTTTCTTGCGTCGTGGTTTCTTCCATCGCTGAATTTCGTCCTCTATCCGCTGCAGCTGTTTGCGACGTTCGTTCATGAAGGAAGTCATGTTTTGGCGGCGGTCGTCACGGGCAGCGCGGTTCAGAGCCTGACGGTTTCGCCAGATACGAGCGGCGTTGTCTGGTCGCAGCCGAGCGGCTGGTTTTCGGGACTGTTGATCTCGAGCGCGGGATATCTCGGGACGACTCTTTTCGGCACGCTGCTCCTGGTCTGGATGCGTTACGGCTTCGCGTCGCGGATCGCGCTGTACGCTGCGTCCGGATTTGTCGGACTGATGACGGTCGTTTTCGGACTAATCTTCCCTGTTTTCAACATTTTCACCGCGAACGTGACGGCCGGAAGCGTACTCTTTACCGTTTTTTCGGGAGCACTTCTGACCGCCGCACTTTTCGCGACCGCGCGGTTCGCATCGCTCAAATGGGCAGATTTCGCCCTCGCCTTTCTCGCGGTTCAGTGTCTCCTGAACGCCTTCTTCAGTCTCGGAGATCTGTTTGTCCTATCGGCCACGACCGACGTCCATTCGGACGCCGTCAACATGGCCTCGTCGACCGGAATTCCGTCGATCGTCTGGGTCTTTGCTTGGATCTTGGTTTCGATCGCGATGATCTCGATCGGCTTGAGACTATATGCCGTGAGCCGCAAATCGGCGAATCACGATCTTCCGTTTGAAGAGAACTGATCTAACTTCTCGATCCCAGTTTTCCGCCGATCCACGCCGTCGGAACATACGCTACCACCAAATCGAGTGCCGTGAACCAGATAGGAACCGGCAACATCGCCGCGGCGACGATCCCTCCGATCAGGTGAAGGACGCCGATCGCGATCGCCAGTTTCACCTTCTGTGTGGCGGCCAAAAGTGCGACCGTCAACCCGCCGAAAAATGAGCCGAGAGAATGTTCGAGAAACGGCGTCAGCCAATGTTTTGCTTCGAAAAGCGGCATCGCCGCCGTCCATCCTTCAATCGTCGAGAGATCGATTCCCGCAGGCGGCGGGATGACGAGATTGCCTACCTTCGTGACGGCCATCTTCACGACGGCGAGTGCGATGAGTCCGGCGATGAACGCCAGTACGTTCCGGAAAATTGACTTCATCCAGATTGATCCTCCGGGTTTGAATAGGAAAAACTACGGAAGCCTAGCACATAACGCCGGCGCGTGAAATCAATTTCTTGCTAACCGAGGATCTCGCCGATCAGATCGTACTCCAGCGCTTCGGAGATACGCACGTCGTAAAACTCACCGATCCGGGGGTCGAAGCCTTCCGGCATGTCGTTGATCAGGATATAACCGTCGATCTCCTGCGCCTGGCCCTCGGTCCGCCCCTGAAAAAGCAGATCCGATTCTTTCGATAAACCTTCGAACAGCACTTTGAAAGTGCTCCCGACCTTTGACTTGTTCTTTCGCTTCGAGATCTTCGCCTGTTCCTTCATCAGTCGGTTGCGGCGCTGGCGGGCGACCTTCGCGTCGACCTTTCCGGGAAGATCGAACGCAGCCGTTCCCTCTTCGTCGGAATAGGTGAAGACGCCGACGTTGTCGAATTCGCAGTTTCGAACGAACGTCATCAATTCTTCGAAATCGTCGTCGGTCTCGCCGGGGAAGCCGGTGATGAAGGTCGTCCGGATCGTGATCCCGGGAACCCGTTCGCGGACCTTTGCGATGAGGCGTTCGAGGCTTTCACGATTGCCGCCGCGCTTCATCGATTTGAGAACGCTTCGCGAGGCGTGCTGAAGCGGCATATCGAGGTATTTGACGGCGTTGGCAGTCTCTGCGAGCGCAGACAGGAATGCGTCGCTGATGTGCGTCGGGTAGGCGTACATCACGCGCACCCATGCGAGCGCCTCGATCTCACCCAATGCCCGGATAAGTTTCGCGAGCGCGTCCGTCTCACCGAGGTCCTCGCCGAAGCGCGACGAATCCTGCGCGATCAGAACGATCTCGCGCACGCCCTGCGCGACGAGGTCTGCGGCCTCCTTCAGAATCGAACCGAAACGACGCGACCGGAACGAACCGCGCATCTGCGGGATCGAACAGAATGCACAGGGCCGGTCGCAACCCTCGGCGATCTTGATGAACGCCGTATGCGAATCGGTCGCCCTGAATCGCGGCGTGTCGAAATCGTATAGATAAGTGGCCGACTTGTTCCCGATCGGTGAAAGCGGCAGGGATCGAAAATCGACAGATTCGTCGGCCGCTTCGAGGATCCGCCCGATCTCGTTCGTTCCGATAAAGGCGTCTACCTCCGGGAGTTCCTGGGCGAGGTTGTCCCGATAGCGTTCGACGAGACATCCGGCGACGACGACACGCTTCGCGCCGCCCTCTGACTTGAGCGATGTCGCTTCGAGAATCGCCTCGACCGATTCCTGCTTCGCGGATTCGATGAACCCGCAGGTGTTGACGACGATCGTTTCCGCTTCCGCTGCGTCAGCGGTGATCTCGTAACCGGCAGCCCGAAGCTGCCCCATCATGACCTCAGAGTCGACGAGATTCTTCGGACACCCCAAACTGACAAAACCGACTTTTTTCATATCTCCGAACGAAACAGTTAGGATACCACATTGTCCGGATTCACGATCGCTTTGCCTTCCGCGGTTCGTCCTCGATCGCATCGATCAGTTGTTCGATCTCCTCCGATTCCGTCGACGAAAGATCAGCGCCGCCGAAGCGAACCCGATTGTAGCGGTCGGTGATGATCCCGACCTCGGGCCTGCCGACCGCGACCGCAAATTCAAGCGGCGTCTGCCAAGGTTCGCGGCTGAAACCCTGCCGCGCGAGGATGGCCGTCATACGATCGTAAAATTCCACGATCCCCTTGGTTCTCCGCCGTCGGAACCAGGCCACGACTCGCCGCGCCAGTTCGCGGAAATTGAGTTTCCGGTAGATCCAAGTCGACGCGAAGATCACGACAAGGAGCCCGACGACGTATGCGATCCCGTACTTGATCGCCGAAACCCGCGCCTCGAATCCGCGGTCACCGCGGATCTCAGACCACCATTCACTGAGGCGCGCCTGAAAATCCTCGGCCTGGATCGAAATCGAGTTCTGGAAATCATTGAAGCCGTCACGCATTGACCGGAAGAGCGATCGCTGCTCGTGATTGTCGAAAGCCACGAAATACTGGATCCAGAACGTCTCGAGCGCGTCGAGATAGCGGCTCACCGAGCCGAGCAGTCCGCCGGACAGCGAATAGTCGGCCCGACCGGCGAACGGCGTCGGATCAAACGTGATCCAAACCCGGTCGCGCGGAAAATAAACCTCGACCCACGAGTGCGCATCCTTCTGCTTGACGACGTAAACGCCGGCCGTCTCGTTGAAGTCGCCCTGCTGAAAGCCGTTGACAACGCGTGCAGCGATCCCCTGCGTTCGCAGCAACAGCACCATCGCCGACGAAAAGTACTCGCAGTGGCCTTCGCGAACGTTGAACAGAAAATCTGCTACCGGTTGCTCTCCGGAGGCTTTCTGTTCGAGTGTGTAACCAAAGTTGTTCTGAAGATACGACTCAAGGGACCGGGCCTTGTCGTAGCGGTTCGAGTTGTTGCCGGTGATCTGAGCCGCCAGCGTCGCGATCCGTGGATCGAGATCGGCCGGAAGTTGAAGGAATCGCGAAACGTCATCGGTGGAATACGCCGTATCGTCGCCCCGAAGGCGTTCCGGCGATGGCTCGCCAAGATCCGACTGGACCGAATAATTGATCCGCTCGTTCCCGGCGCGCGTGGCGCTCAACCCGTCGTCCTCGTCTTTTCGCACCTCGACGAAGTTACCCTGGACCATGACCGGCCGCGGCAAGGAAAAGAGAACGCTCGTGTCCATCGGCTCGAGATAGATCGTTTGGAGCACCGGCTTCGGACGCGTCATTCTCGATCCGACAAGAAATAGATCGCGGTCGGTTCGGAGAAAGCTCTGCTTCCTCTTTCGCGACTGTTTCCACGTCTTGTTGTCGAATTGATCGAGCGCGACGCCTCGCCACCGGAGCCCCGTTACCGAAGTTCCGGGCGCGACATCTACCTTGACGCGCATGACAGTCTCGTCGCTTTCGAGAATGCGTCCGAGTTCGCCAAGCCGGACCGAGTCCGAGAATCCGGTCATCCCGCGAAGTCCGTTCTCACCGGCGCCGAATCCCGCGCCGCCGACACGGGGAAGAAGAAAAAAGATCGGTGCCGCAAAAACGATCACCGCGACGATCAAAAGGATCGCCGTCGTCGGGAGCCGTCTGAACGGCGTCGCATTCAACCGCGCCTGTCCCTGTTCCGTGTTCAGTTCGTATGACGGCAATGCACGCGAGGATTTTGAGATCTCGAACCCGAGGATCGCGACCGCCGTGACAAGCAGGAAAAGAACGAGCACCGCCAGATACAGCGGGCTGATGCTCATCGCCGCCGACAGGAGCACCTCGAAGAACGCCATCATGTACAGGAAAAGCCAATCACGGTCGCGTTTGCGCTGGAGGAGTTTTACGAGCGAAAGCCCGAGAATGAAACGTGAAAGGAGCCCCGCGATCGCAGCTTCGCTGCCGCCGGCGCCGAACAGCCGATACTTCCAGGTGACGTAAAATACCGGGATCGTCAAGACGACCAGCGCCGTTCCTATCCGTTCCGAGATCTGCCAGTTGGTCGACTCAAGGAACCATGCAACCGCAAAAAGGACCAAGAACACGCCCGAAAACACGACCCCGACGCCGCCCGACACAAGAAGCGCCAGAAAGCCGCACATGACGACCAGATATGATGTCAGTCTGAAGAATGTCTCGAACGTCATCAGTCCTTCGATGCGGATCAGCCGCTTTTAGATTATAGACGTTGGCGATCAGAGCGGGCAAAATTATCTTTGCCCGGATCGGATTGTCGATCGCGCAGCGGAATCAGCGGCCCGTCCGAATGATGCGACGCCGCCACCGATCAAAATGCGGCGAGCTGGACGGCGAAGCATTTCATCAAATATGAGAGCGCCGGAATTCCGCAGGAGCCGGCGTCGAATTCCGATTTGCTGGAAGACAAATGAAAAAACTGATTCATGAATCGATATGTCCGCGATGTCTGTCGCCGGACCTCAAGGGTTGGAGCGAGTTGACGTCTGAGGAACGGCTGATCATCGAAAGGCATCCGCAGACAGGTCGGATACCGCCCGGCGAAAGAAAAAAGCACCGCTTTTGCATGCGGTGCCTTTACTCCGATTCGGGTAGCCTCAATACCTGATCACGACGAGAACGTCGAGTCGAGCGTCGTGTGTTCGCGCCGGGCGACGCCGCTTTCATAGGCGGCCCGTTCAACGTCTCGCGCGACCGCCTCGCCGACCCGCCGATTGAAAACTGACGGGATGATATAGTCGGGATGCAGCTCATCTTCCGAGATGATCCCGGCAATGGCCTCGGCCGCCGCGAGTTTCATCGCTTCGTTGATCCGCGACGCACGGCAATTCAATGCCCCGCGGAAGATTCCGGGAAAGCACAGCACGTTGTTGATCTGGTTCGGATAATCGCTGCGGCCGGTGGCCATCACCGCGACGAGCCCTTCGGCATCCTCGGGCATGATCTCAGGCGTCGGATTGGCCATCGCTAAAACGATCGGATCGGCGGCCATGTTGCGAAGATCGTCGGGCCCGATCACGCCCGGAACGCTCAGACCGAAAAAGACGTCAGCCCCTTTGATGACATCGTGGATCGTGCCGGTCTCTTTCTGGGGATTTGTGTTGTTGGCGAACCACTCCTTGACCCAGTTCATGTTCTCTTTCCGGCCGAGGTAAAGTGCCCCTTTCGTATCGCAACCGACAAGATTCTTGACGCCGGCCGCCATCACGATCTTCGAGCATGCCACGCCGGCGGCCCCGATGCCGTTGACGACGACCTTCACGTCCTCGATCTTTTTTCCGACGATCTTCAATGCATTGAGCAGCGCCGCGAGAACAACGACCGCCGTCCCGTGCTGATCGTCGTGAAAGACCGGGATATCCAGTTCGTTCTTGAGCCGTTCCTCGATCTCGAAACAGCGCGGCGCCGAAATATCCTCGAGATTGATCCCGCCGAATGCGACGCTGATGCGTTTTACGGTTTCGACGATCTCGTGCGGATCCTTGGTCTCGAGACAGATCGGGAACGCGTCGACGCCGCCGAACTCCTTGAAAAGCTGCGCCTTGCCTTCCATTACCGGCATCGCCGCGGCCGGCCCGATGTCCCCGAGTCCGAGAACGGCCGTTCCGTCGGAAACCACGGCGACCGTATTCTTCTTGATCGTCAGCGTATAAGCCTTTTCAGGATCCCGGTGAATCGCCTCGCAAAC
>JAKOSS010000196.1 GCA_029777145.1 Acidobacteriota bacterium
GGAAGCAACCGCGGTTGCGGCGCACGATCGGTCCGCACTTTCGCTCCGTCCCACCACAACGACTTTCCGCTCGAATCCTTGTTCGAATCGTCGTAAAGGAAATCGCGAAGCTGGGTATCAAAATTCGTGTTCGTGATCTCCGGTGCGATCGGCGCGAGGTTTTTTGAATCGATTCGGTTGCCGACTGCGATCCAGCTGAATCGAACCTTCGCCGAGCCGCCGGCCGCCGCAACGGTGAAGCCGTTCGCCTCGATGCTCTTGATGTAAAGCTGCACGGGAGCGCCGATCGGCGTGACCGTAACGTCCGGAAGTCCGTCGAGCATTCCCGCGTAGCTCGATCCGAACGGGATGAAGATCGAGTCGCCGTCGAGCTCGGCCGAGCCGTTGTCATAGACCTTAAGCGAAGGTGACGTCACGGCGAAGGCTGCCGCACGCTGGTTGCCGAAGCCCGGTGCGAGCGTTACGAGATCGGCCGTGTAGCCGCTGTTGAAGACGTTGCCAAGATTGTAAGTGGCGAACATCGGCCCCGAATTCACGGTTCCGAAAACCTGGCCGCTTGAGACCGAACCGATGAAATCGCCGAAGAATCCGCCGCCGACGCCCTGTTTGTTTGTCTCGCTGAACCCGCCGCCGCTGCTGTACGCATTCGATCCGTAAACGCCGAATGTCGCGGATGCGCTGTTCTTGTAGCCGAGCGATCCCCAATATGTTCCGTTCTGCACGGCTCCGAGCACGCCGCCCGTGCGGGTATAGTCGTTGTAGCTGAAACCCGTGGTCCCGAAAGTATAAAGATCTCCCCAAAAGTTGTAGCCACGGGTCGCGTCATTCGTCGCGGCGACGCCGTAACCGGTGCCGTCGTTTTGGAAGTCGCGTGTGCGATATCCATACAAAGTGGCCTGACCGTCGCCGGTTGCTGTCAATTGCGTGCGGTACGCATAGAACAGACTCTGTGCTACGGGTATGACTCCGGTTCCGACTGAAAGGGTGGTTCCGTTGTCCTGGATCAGCGAATTTGTCTGCGCCGTCGATGAAGTCCACTTGGGGATGAAGTTGATGCTTCCGGATCCGGTCAGTCCGCTGAATGCTGCCCAGGTACTGTCGCCCCTGAGGAACGTCGTCGAATCGGCGGTTCCGGACGGAGAAAAGGTCGACAAGGTTCCGAGTCCGAGATTTGTTCTCGCAAGCGCAGGGGAGCTCGCGCCGGTTCCGCCGCCGGAAACAGGAACGTTTCCGATCAGTTTCGACGCGCTGAGATCGTTGATCTGCGAATCGGTGACGCACCCGACGCACGCCGCCGAAAGGCCGTCCGCGGAAGTCGCCGAAAGCGTTTTCACGGCGTACGGACTCGACGTGATCTGCTGCCGCGGAGAAAGCGTCGTGAATCCCGGGGGATCGCTTGCCTTCCGAACCGCGATCTCGAGCCATCGGTTCGCGCCCGGAAACGCGCCGGCGCCGAAGTCCAGATCGACCGTGAAGACACCGGACACGACGCTTACCGAGCTGTTCGTGATGGTCGATCCGACCTGCCCGCCGCCGCCGAGTGCATTCCAGAGACTGAACTGCATTTCGTATGTCCCGCTGGCGGCAATTGCGCCGTCGGTCAATTGGCCTTGATATGTGAATGTTGAAGTTTGTCCAAACGCGGAATGCGCCAGGATCGAAAATGCGAAGATCAATGGAATGATTTTTCTCATCGTCAGGATAGTCCTCAGTTTTGGGTCTGGATGTAAATGTTGAACGTTTCCGAGCCGTTGCGAGACCGGAAAAAAGCTGAAAGCAGGATGCGTGCGTCACAACCTTGTGCTTCAAAAATAGTACAGAACACTCGAATCTTTCAACCGATTTTTCATTGCCCGAATTCGGCGTACGTCCTTTAGGACCTTCGGCAAGAGGATTATAATTGCACTGAAGTTCAGAATTTCTGTATCAATTCCGATGTCACACAATTACGAATCCATTCATTTCACGTCACACGGCCGGGCGTCGACGAACGCGTCGAAACCCGAAGTAATTGAACGTTTGCGCGCGATCGTCGGTGCCGAGAACGTGCTCGTCGATCCCGAAAAGGTCGAACCGTACGGCGGCGACGCGGTCAAGGAAAAATTTCCGCCCGAGGCCGTCGTTTTTCCCTCGACGACCGCCGAAGTGGTCGCGATCCTCAAACTCGCGAACGAAGTCATCTTTCCGGTCACGGCGCGCGGCGGCGGCGTCGGATATACCGGCGGCGCGGTGCCTGTCGACGGCGGGATCGTCATTGGAACCGACCGGATGAATAAGATCATCGAGATCAACGCGGATGATCTTTACGCCGTCTGCCAGCCGGGGATCACGACCTTCACATTGCAGCAGGAAGTCGAACAGCACGGCGTCTTCTTCCCGCCCGATCCGGCGTCGTACAAGGACAGTTACATCGGCGGAAACATCGCTGAGAACGCCGGCGGAATGCGGACGCCGAAATACGGCAACACGAAACGTTATGTGCTCGGGCTTGAGGTCGTGACGGCGACCGGCGAGGTCATTCGCACCGGCGGAAAGACCGAAAAGAACGTCGTCGGATTCGATCTCACCGGCCTGATGTGCGGTTCGGAAGGCATGCTCGGGATCATCACCGAGGCAACGCTGAAACTGCTGCCGATGACGGAAACGAGCTCGACCGTGCGCGCTTCGTTCCGGTCGATGGAAGCGGCGTGTAAGGTCCTGACGAAGTTCACACCCGAAGGGATTCTGCCGATGGCGATGGAGGTCATCGACAAGTATTGCATCGAGGCGATCGAGCAGAACTATGCGTTCGGGTTGTCGAAGGACGCGGCGGCGATCCTCCTCGTCGCGGTTGACGGATCGCGTGCGGAGGTCGAGAAACACGCCGCACGGATCGAGCAGATCCTTTCAGAGAACGGCGGTTTCGACGTGCTTCGCGCCGCGTCCGGCGAGGACGAGGACAAGCTCTGGGACGTCCGGCGGGCGATCTCGCCGAGTTTGATGAAATTCGGGACGCTGAAGATCAACGAAGACGTCGTCGTGCCGCGCTCGAAAGTTCCCGAACTCGTCGCGCGGATCGAAGACATTGCCAGGAAGCACAACACGTTCGTCGCCAACTTCGGCCACGCCGGCGACGGCAACATTCACGTCAATTTCGTCTGCGACCGCGACAACCCGGACGAGATCGCGCGTGCCCGCGAGTGCGTGAGGGAAACATTTCAGTTGTCCGTCGACCTCGGCGGCACGATCAGCGGCGAGCACGGCATCGGCTACGTCAAAGCGCCGTACATGGACTACGCGATCGACCGTCCGACACTCGAGATCATGAAAGGCATCAAAAAGGTTTTCGACCCGAACGGCGTCCTCAATCCGGGCAAGATGTTCGTTTGAGTGATTTGAGTTGTCCGGAAGATTCGGGCCCAAACGCGTAGGAAACTGCGTCATAATGCCAAAATGACCAAGGAACTTTCAGAACGAATAACGATCAATCCCAAACAATGCGGCGGCCGTCCCTGCGTACGTGGAATGCGGATTCGGGTCAGTGACGTTTTGGATCTCTTTGCATCGGGACTCAGCAAGAGTTCCCGGATTTGGAAGGCGACGACTTAATTGCGTTTCTAAAGTACGCATCACTCAAGATTGACCACCCGATCTTGATCGCCGCATGAACATTTGGATTGACGCGCAACTTTCTCCCGCGATCGCTAGTTGGATCCAGCGCTCTTACGGGATAGAAGCGTATGCATTACGTGATCTTGGGCTCCGCGACGCTGAGGACCTTGAGATTTTCAACGAAGCCCGGAAAGCCGACGCGGTTTTGATCACAAAAGACCGTGACTTTGCTTCGCTTATTGAGCGTTTCGGCTCGCCGCCAAAAAGGCCGGGGAGTTCAGTTGTAAGAACGTCGAGAAGTCTCCGCCACTGGCCGAAACCCGCCAACTGTTTTCAGCCAAAACGGCAAAGCTCAAAGCCACGATCAAACCAAATACGATTCTTACTTTTCGGCTAAACATCTTTACACGACACGTCATCTACTAAACTTTTCCCGCAATGCAGATTTCCGTTGAGTGCCGCAAATCACGGCCCTTTTTTGACGATCGGAATGTCGCCGTTTGTGCCGAACGGGAAGCTGAAGAACGAATTGAAACCGTCTGAGCTGCGGAGGATGAACCATTCGCCGCTCGACGGACGGAAAAATGCGAGATCGGCTTTGCCGTCCTTGTCGTA
>JAKOSS010000020.1 GCA_029777145.1 Acidobacteriota bacterium
CCTCCGAATCCGTTTTCGCCCTCGCCAGACTTACCGAAACCGGTGATTTCGATGCAACTTTCAACGGCGGAACTGTCATAACGGATTTTTTCCCGGGCAATTTTTCGAGTTCTTACATCACGGCGATCGCTATTCAAACGGACGGAAAGATCGTCGCCGGCGGCGATTCGAACGCGGTCGGGCCGAGCCCGGGCGGACCGAATATCGCCCTCGCCCGCTACAATCCCAACGGCTCGCTCGACCCGACCTTTTCGGGTGATGGGCTAACAGTTCTCGACATCAGCGGTTCGACCGATAATGTTTTGGGATTAGCGCTTCACGGCAACGGAAAAGTTGTCGTCACGGGAGATGCATTCTTAAATCCCAATTACGATGTGTTGGTCGTCCAGTTTAATTCGGACGGCTCGCTCGACACGACTTTCGGCAGTAACAACAACGGGGTTGTGACGACTCCGATCAGCGCCTCGGCCAATGATTACGGTTATGGGGTCGCCACTCAATCGGACGGCAAAGTGATCGTCGCGGGCAATCACTCCGAATTGGCCGGAAGATTTGTCGCCCGCTACAACGCCAACGGCTCGCTCGACACTTCGTTTGACGGAGACGGGATAAACAGCACGATCTCACTCCGGCAAAACGAAGGCAGTCTCACGACCCGCGGATTTGCCTTACAAACAGACGGTAAAATCGTTATTGCCGGCAATTCGAATTCCGATGTCGCACTGGCGCGCGTGAATACCGACGGTTCGTTTGACGGCAGTTTCGGCAACCGTGTTATTTCTTCATACAGTGACGTTTCCGACCAAGCCGATTCGGTGGCCACCCAGGCGGACGGGAAAATCGTGATCGCGGGCTATGCGGGGAACGATGTCGGCACCACCCGCAATTTCGTCGTCCGGCGCTTTACGGCCGATGGTTTGGTCGATCTTTCATTCGGCTCGAACGGAACTGGCGTCATCAATCGTTTGAGCAACGACGAAACGGCACGGTCAATGAAAATTCAATCCGACAACGCGATCGTCGTCGCCGGTTCGAGCACCGGCGGCGGAGGCAATGCCTGCGCGGTCGGAAGATTCACGGCGGCGGGTGTGCCGGACGGTACTTTCGGAACGACCGGAGGCGCGGCGGGAATCAGGATCGCTTCGATCGGAACCGGCGCGGCCTGTTCGGGCCTCGCAATTCAGCCGGACGGCAAGATCATCGTTTCGGGAACCGCGGTGATGAGCGGCAACAACGATTTCGCGATTCTACGCTATAACTCAAACGGCGTGCTGGACACGACCTTCGACACGGACGGCATCGTGACGACACCGGTCGGCGCAGGGTTTGACGAGAGTTTCGATGTCGCGGTTCTGCCGGACGGAAAAATTCTGGCGGTCGGAAAATCCGACGGATTTCTGTCGTTTGCAAAATACAACGCGAACGGTTCGCTCGATGCCTCCTTCGGAAACGGAGGAAAGGTCATTACCGCTCTGGCGGTTTCGGATGCGGACGGCAAAATTTCGCTGGCCGTCAAATCGAACGGCAAGATCGTTGGCGGCGGCCCCGCGGGAGCGGCAGGAACGCATGACTTCGGCATCGTCAGGCTGAATCCGAACGGCTCGCCCGACGCGACTTTCGGAACCGGCGGGATCGTCACGACCGATTTCGGTGCGGACGACGTGATCTCGCGAATCGGCTTGCAGTCGAACGACCAGATCGTCGCCGTCGGTTCGACAAACCTCAGCGGAAAATACGACTTCGCCGCCGCCCGTTACAATTTCGACGGCACGCTCGATACGACGTTCGACCTGGCCAACGGCGCTCTCGATGAACCGACCGGCTTCAAACCGTCGATCGTTTCCGCATTCTCGAACGGAAAGATCGTCGACTGGTTGAACGGCGAACAAGCCAGGTCTCTTTCATTTGTCGGCGACGGCAAGGTCATAACCTCGATCGGCGCACTGAACGATCGCGCGCTGACGATGTTCGTGCAACCCGACGACAAGATCCTCGCCGCCGGATCGAGCGAAACCGCCGCCGGTCAAACGCATTTCGCGTTGACCCGTTATCGCGGGTCGCCGAACATCGGCTCTCCGGTGACCGTAACCGTTCAAACGAATCAAACGGGCTTCTCGTTCTCAGTTGACGGAACGACGTATACCTCGGCGCAGACTTTCAAGTGGACAACCGGCTCGAATCACACGATATCAACGACTTCACCACAGTCCGGCGGTGGCGGAACACCGTACGCCTGGACGAACTGGAGCGACGGCGGCCCGATATCGCATGTCGTCTCGCCCGCTTCCGATACGACCTACACCGCGAATTTCGGGATCCAGTGCAACTACGTCCTGAATCCGACCGGAACGAACGTCACGGCGACAGGCGGAAACGAGAGCTTCTCCGTAACCGCTCCCACTGGCTGTAACTGGACGGCCGTCAGCAATTCTGTCTGGTTAACGACATCGAGTACAGGCAGCGGCAACGGCACGGTCGATCTTGCGGTTTCGGTTAACGCAGGCGAAGCTCGCACCGCGACCGTCACGGTCGGCGGACAAGAATTCACCGTCCAACAATCGGCGGCCGACGCCCCGACCGATCAACCGATTCTCTTCACCACCGGCCGCGACGGAAACAACGAGATCTACCGGATGAACGAAGACGGCACAGATCAGCAACGCCTGACGGACACTCCGGAAAACGAAGGCGGCGGATTTTGGTCGCCCGACGGGACGAAGATCCTCTACCGAAAGACGATCAGCAGCTCTGAAACCCAAATATGGACAATGAATCCGGACGGAAGCGGTAAGACGATGATCTCCGATGCCGGAGAACTCGAGCTTGCGATCAATTGGTCGCCGAACGGTCAGAAGATCCTCTTCTCAAAGCGACCCGCGGCGGGCGTTGAGGACCTCTGGTCGATGAACCCTGACGGTTCGAACAAGGTTCAGCTGACAAACGCGGGAACAGTCGACCATTTCCCGACGTGGTCACCCGATTCGTCCAAGATCGCGTTCGGACGATGCAATCCGCAGTTGGTCTGCGATGTCTTCACGATGAACGCGGACGGATCGAACCAGACGAACCTTACGTCTGCAAATCCGAATGACGATGATTTGCCGGTCTGGACGAACGACGGCAGCAAACTGATCTACGGATCCTCATCGGACTGAAGCAATTTCAATGTCGTTATCATGAACAGCGCGGACGGGACCAATAAGACCCCATTGACGAATGTCGCGGCGCCGCTGGCATATGTGGGCAACAAGCTCTCGCCCGACGGAAGCAAGATCGGAACTGACTTCCTGTCGACCGCGAGCAGCAGTTCGCGTGAGGTCGCAGTGGTAAACGTCGACGGAAGCGGCGCGGTGAATCTGACCAACAATTCCGTGATCGACATCTTCCATAACTGGTCACCGAACGGCGAAAAGATCATTTTTGGAAGCCGCCGCGATACGGCAACTGCCTACGAGCTCTACACGATGAACGCCGACGGCAGCGACGTCGCCCGTTTGACGTTCAACACCGCAAATGATTCGGTAACCGACTGGTATCGCCCACAGCAGCCGGGTTCGGCGTGGTGGAAAGGCGAGGGCAATGCTCTCGATTCGGACGGAACGAATCATGGAACTCTGAACGGAAATACTAATTTCGTGCCGGGCCGCATCGGGCAGTCGTTCAGTTTCGACGGTACGGGTGATTCGGTGGAAGTTCCGAATACTCCGCTTTTCAGCCGTTCGGCAAACGCGCCGTTGACGGTGACGCTTTGGGCATTCCGCGCCGACGGTCAGGACCGAGTCCACATCCTCGGCAAACGCGGCGCGTGCGACGGCAATCCGTTCAACTACCAGATGGGAATACACAGCGGAATCGGCCTCAACTTCTTTTTCGGAAGTTCGGCCGGATACGCCGCTACTTCGATCGATGTTGTTCCCGTCAATCAATGGACGATGCTGACGGCCACGTTCGACGGAACGACGATCCGACTCTACAAGGACGCTCGGCAAGTCGCATGGAGCACGACCACTTTGGGACCGGAAAATACGTCGTCGTTCAAATTCGGATCGAGCGGGACATGCGACGCAACCGGCGAGGGCTGGCGTGGCAAATTGGACGAGATCCGATTCTTCGATCGCGCGCTGACTCTCTCCGAGATCGAGGCGATCTACGCGGAAGCGCCGGCATTGCCGCAGATCAGCGGCCACATCACGAAGAACGGGCAACCGCTGGCGGGCGTGACGGTCGCGCTGACGGGTGCCTCGACAGCGACGGCGATCACGGATGCGTCGGGTAGGTATTGGTTCCCCAATCTCAACGCGGGCGGAGATTACACGATCACTCCGACCCTCGCTGATCATGCGTTTACGCCGATCAGCTCCGCATTCACAAACATCTCGACGAATCAAACCGCGGATTTCACGGCAGTCGAAGGCTGCATCTACAGCCTCTCACCAAGCTCTCAAACGATCCCGAACAGCGGCGGTAACGGTTCGTTCAGCGTGACGTCACAACCCGGCTGCACTTGGATCGCTCAAAGTTCCATCGGTTGGCTGACGACCGGATCGACCGGCAGCGGCAACGGAACCGTCAACTTCACAGGCGACGCCAACAGCGGCCCGCAACGGTCTGGAACGATTACAGTCGCCGGCCAGATCTTCACCGTGCAGCAGGAATCGGCGCCAGTTCCGTCTTCCGACATGGAACTCGATCCCCAGTTCGCGGCGCAGGTCGCCGACGCATTCGGTCCCGTGTTTGCAACGGCCGTCCAACCTGACGGCAAGATCCTCGTCGGCGGCGGCTTCACGCGCGTCTCGGGCGCTGTCCGAAACGGAATCGATCGACTGAATGCCGACGGTTCGCGCGACCTGACCTTCAATCCCGGCGGGACCGGTGCGCCGGGCCAGACCCGGATGATCATTCCGCTTCCTGACGGAAAGATCCTCGCCGGCGGATCGTTTACTGCGTACAACGGCGTCGCAGTCAATGGACGGATTATCAGACTCAACAGCGACGGAAGCGTCGACTCGACATTCAATTCCGGTGGCAGCGGCGCCAACGGCCTTGTCTACGACGCGGTGATCCAATCCGATTCAAAGATCGTCATCGCCGGAACCTTCACGCAGTACAACGGAACGGCGATGAACCGGGTCGCGCGCCTGAACGCCGACGGGACGCTCGATCAGACGTTCAACCCCGGAAGCGGTCCCGACTCGACGGTCGACGAGATCGAGATCTTGTCGAACGGCAAGTTCGTGATCGGGGGCTTCTTCGCAAACGTCGCCGGACAGCCACGCAAATCGATCGCGCGGCTGAATTCAGACGGTTCGCTCGATGCGACGTTTGACGTCGGATCCGGCGCCGACATCCCGGGAAACTCGGCCGGAGCCCGCGTCGAGGCACTGGCGGTTCAGGCTGACGGTAAAGTGATCGTCGGCGGGGCTTTCTCGCATTACAACGGAACGGCTGCATCCGGATTGATCCGGCTCAATGACAACGGAAGTCCGGATCCCACGTTTATCCCGGGAACCGGCGGATACTTCCGTCAGTTGAAGGTTCTTCCGGATGGCCGTATCTATCTCGGCGGCGGCGGCGGCGGAGCACCGGCCATTCAGCGGCTCCTTGCCAACGGGACGCTCGACGCGAGCTATCAACCGCAGGAAGTGAACGATGTCTGCAACGATTTCTCCGTGCAATCGGACGGACGACTGATCGTCGGCGGATCGTTCTACTCGGTCGGCGGCACATTCAATCACCACTACATCTACCGGAGCAATTCCGACGGCACGGTCGACGGCGGATTCAATGCCGAGATCGGAACTCGAGGTGTGGTCAATTCGATCAGGCGGCAGCCGGACAACAAGATCGTGGTGTCGGGAAATTTCTACACCGCGAACGGCACGCTGCGAACGAATGTCGCCAGATTCAACGATGACGGAACACTGGATACGGCGTTTGATCCGGCAATAACTTCGGCGTTCCAGTCGGTAAACGATACCGATCTCCAAAGCGACGGCAAGATCATCATCGCCGGATCGATCACGACCATCCGAGTCGGCCCGAACGTCTTTCCGGTCAACGCGATCGCGCGGTTGAACACTGACGGAACCTACGACCCGGGTTTTAACAGCACAACTCCGTCCGGATCGATCACCGCGGTCCGGGTAGTTGCCGGAGATAAGACGGTTGCGGCCGGTACGTTGACCGTTGCCGGTCAGACACGACGGCTCGTTCGGTTCAACAACGACGGCAGTCTCGACGCGTCATTCGTAAACGGTGACTCGAACGGAAGCATGCTCGACGTCGAAATTCTGCCGGACGGCAAAATGCTCGCGGCCGGCACTTTCAATCAATACAACGGCAATGCCCGGTTCGGCTTGGTGCGGCTGAATTCGGACGGTTCGGTCGATACGGGTTTCAACACCGGTTCCGGTCCGAACGCGTTTGTCCGCGATGTGTCGGTTCTGTCCAACGGAAAGATCATCGCCATCGGCGGATTCACGAGTTACAACGGAATTGCCCGTCGTGGAATCGTTAGGCTGCACGCCGACGGTACGGTCGATGAATCGTTCGTCCCGCCTGATGTGGCGACCGGCTATCTTGCGGCCGCCGTCCTGCCGAGCGGAGATCTGATCGTCTCCGGTACCTTCATCGGATATGCCGGAGGATTCTCGAACGGCCTCGTCAGATTGAATCCCGACGGATCGCTCGACAATGGCTTCGTTGGCAAGGTCAACGTCGAGGACGGTGATTTTGTGACCGAACTTCTCACGGACGATAGCGGTCGCGTAGTCGCCGGCGGACAGTTCGACGCCTATGACGGAACGGTTCGCCGAAGCCTTCTCAGATTGCGTCCGACGTCGCCGGCGGCCAAGGCACCGTTTGATTTCGACGGCGATTCGCAGACCGACATCGCCGTGTATCGTCCGTCGAACGGTCAATGGTGGCTGAATCGCTCGTCCACCAGTCTGATCGTTTATACTTTCGGATCCGGATCCGACCTGCTTGCTCCCGCGGACTTTACCGGCGACGGTAAGACGGACGTCGCGATCTGGCGGCCGGCCACCGGCGAATGGTTCATTTTGCGATCGGAAGACGCGACCTTCTACTCGTTCCCGTTCGGCGCGTCAGGCGACCAACCCGTGCCCAACGATTACGACGGCGACGGCATTGCGGATCCGGCCGTTTAC
>JAKOSS010000197.1 GCA_029777145.1 Acidobacteriota bacterium
TCCGCCGTCGCGCGGTAAAAATCGAATGTTTTCTGGATCTCCATCGCGACCATCTCGGTGACGTTGTTCATCAACAACTCGATCGCCTTCTCGTCCATCTCCGCCGAGGCGTCGGAAACGCCGCGCTTGATCGCTTCGGCCTGCTGGTAGCTGAGACCGAGATTGCGCTGGAGAATGTCGGTGAACTGGCTGCCGCCGACGGTGATGTCGCGGGTGAAAACCGAGTTGACGCCCTGCACGATGTTGACGTTCATCGTCGAAGCTCCGATGTTCAGCAGCGCGACGACCTGCGACGCATCCGGCTGATAATTGATCTCGTAGCAGTTCTGAAGGGCGAACGTGTCGATATCGATCACCACCGGCGCCTTGCCGGCGAGCTGAACGGCCTGTTTGAGGCTGTCGATGCGCTCGCGTTTGCAGGCGGCGATGACGACACTCGTCGCGTTGTTGTTTTGTTCGGTGATGTGATAATCGAGACTGACGTCCGCGAGATCGAACGGAATATGTTCCTCGGCGTGCCAGTCGATCGATTCCTCGAGTTCGTCACGGCTCATCGGCGGGAGAACGATATTCTTAACGATGACCGAATGTCCGCTGACTCCCGTCACGACGTTCGGTGCGTTGATCTGATGATTGCGGCAGACGTCTTGGATGGTTTCGCTGACGGCGTTCATTTCCATGATCTGCCCGTCGACGATCGAGTCGTCCGGAAGGTTCTCGAAACCGAGACCGACGAGACTCAAGTTGCTAAGCTTTCCGTCGAGCTCGACGACCTTGACGGAGCTTGAACCGACATCCAAACCGGCAACGCCTTTCTTCTTACCGAATAGCATTCTCTCTACTCCTCGAGCCGCTCATGCGGCGCACTTGTCTTTTAGAATTTTTCGGGACAAAAACGACCCAGGTCTTTTAGCTTTTTCTAGCGGAACCATTTGCCACCTTTCAGGACTAACAGCAAAGACGGGACAACTCGGTAGGTCTTAACTGACGGAAGGGCCAAAACACCTGTATCGTTTTTTCATCCTTGATCTGTGGATTCGATTTCGATGGACTCAAAACCGCTCTCACGCGAATTTTTGCTCTAAGGTGGCGATAGGACTCGACCTTTTGGTTGGTCGATACATTTCAAAACTACAGGACTTACAAATTATTGTCAACAATTATTTACATTGTTTAACGCTTTTTGACAGGTAAAATTCAGCACCCTGACCGAAATTCGGTCAAACTGAGCAGAAATCTCCGATCCCCAATGAAATCGGGCGGTTACAGTGACGATAATTGGCTGAATTTGGTTTGGCGGAAGTTACCCGTCGATGGCGGTTGGCCTGACTAATCGT
This sequence comes from Acidobacteriota bacterium, assembly GCA_029777145.1. The sequence continues at coordinate 1,338 of JAKOSS010000197.1, forward strand.
TGATACGGTTCAACAATTCCCAGTAACCGACATCGACCCAGCGTCCGAGTTTGTAGCCGACCTCTCGGAAATGCGCGGCTTTTTCGAATCCGAGTTTTTCGTGGAACCGAATGCTCGAATCATTCGGAAACGCAATGCCGGCGACGATCGCATGAATGTCGGTCTCGGCAAGAAGATCGAAGAGCTGCGAGTAGAGCGCCGTCCCGATCCCCTTCTGCTTGGCTTCATTGCGGACGTAGATCGCGACCTCGGCGGTGAATTCGAATTCCTGCCGCAGCCGGAATTGCGTCGCGTACGCGTAGCCGTGCACGGTTCCGTATTCTTCGGCGACGAGGAACGGAAATTCCTGCGTGACGGTTTCGACCCGCATCTGCATCTCGTCGGCGCTCAGCGGTTCGGTCTCGAACGTGTGGTGGGTGTTCTTGATGTAGTAGTTGTAAATGTCCGCGAGTTGCTCCGCGTCCTCGGGACGCGCCGGACGGATATTCATTGTCATCGCTTTCAAAAGGAATTCTATTCAATTCGGGAAGAGATTACAAAATTGCGGACAAACCAACCGGTACCCTTTCCGATCAGCAGCCATTGCAATGAAACGAGCACGAAATAGAGAAGCATCGCCAACCCGTACCAAAGCCAACCGCCGACGCTCCCGATGAACGGCATCGCGATCATGCCCGCGAACGCCAACGGAACGACGTTGATCGCGTAAAGAATTGTGAGGAGCGACGAATGCGCCGACTGCTCAGCGTTGTCGGGTCCGTAAAGTGCGAAAACGACGACTAACCAGTGCACCGCGGTTGTCGCGACCGAGATCGGCGTAAACAGCCAATCGAACGCTTTCCCGGCGATTCCCGTCATTTCTTAAGTTCCATCTTGGCGATCGATTCCAGGTGAACCTCGTCCGGACCGTCCGCGATCCGCAGCATCCGCGCCGTGATCCAGAAATTCGCCAGCGGAAAATCTTCGCAGACGCCGGCACCGCCGTGCACCTGGATCGCGCGGTCGATGATCTTGATCGCCATCGACGGAACGGCCGCCTTGATCATCGCGATCTCGCGACGCGCCGCCTTGTTGCCGACGCCGTCCATCATCCACGCGGTCTTGAGCACAAGCAGCCGCGCCTGATCGATCGCGAGGCGCGCCTCGGCGATCCATTGCCGGATAACTCCCTGCTCCGCGAGCGTCTTACCGAATGCGACTCGTGCCTTTGCCCGTGCGCAGATCAGCTCGAGCGCGCGCTCGGCGACGCCGATCAGACGCATGCAGTGATGGACGCGGCCCGGCCCGAGCCTTCCCTGCGCGATCTCAAATCCGCGGCCTTCGCCGAGAAGCAAGTTGGACGCCGGAACGCGGACGTCGGCGAATGTGACTTCCGAGTGTCCGTTCGGAGCGTCGTCGAAGCCGAACACTTGCAGATTTCGTTCGACTTTCACGCCCGGCGCGTCCATCGGCACGAGGATCATCGACTGCTGCAGATGCTTCGGTCCTTCCGGATCGGTCTTTCCCATGAAGATCGCGAGCTTGCAGCGGCTGTCGCCCGCGCCTGTCGACCACCATTTCCGGCCGTTTACAATGTAGTCGCCGCCATCGCGCACGATCGACGCGCAGATGTTCGTCGCATCCGACGACGCGACCTCCGGCTCAGTCATCGCGAAACACGATCGGATCGTGCCCTCAAGCA
>JAKOSS010000198.1 GCA_029777145.1 Acidobacteriota bacterium
CACCGGTTCCCGCCGCGCGCTGATCGCCGCGATCAAGGAATTCCGCATTCCGGAAGCCGTTCCCGGGCTGATCGCCGTCATCAACAACCGTGCGATGCTCAAGCCGACCGAAGCCAGCACCGCACAGTCGAACACGAACGGCAGTGTTCCGGACATCGCCGAATTCAGAAACAGTTACGAGTTCAGAGGATTCATCTTGGCTGCCGTCGAAGCGCTCGGGGCACAACGCGATCCGCGGGCGATTCCCGTGCTCCGCGAAGTTCTCCCTGAGTTCGAATCGTGGCAACGACAGCAGGTCGTCAAGGCGATGGTCGATTGCGGTGGATTCTCGGCGTCGGAAGAGGTCGACGCGATCGAGCAAATGGCGCGGAACAACGCCAAACGCGAAGAGATCGAAAGGATCTCGAACGCCGCCGTCAACGCGGAATCGAAGGAGGTAAGTACCGATGAAATGCCGGTCGCAAATAGGGCCGCGAATTCCTCGGTGACGGTCTTCACGACCCGCCCGAACCGCCCCGGAGTCGTCGATCCCGAAGAACTCAGATCACTGCTCGGGAACGTCATGATGCAGATCGAGGAACCGTCGAACGATCTCGTCGCGGCGACGATCGATCGGATCGAGGTCCTCGCAAAGCGCGAACCCGATGTCGCCGGAAAGATGCGCGAAGTGCTTCGCAACTGGAAGGGGCCGGCCGTCAACACCGTCCTCATGCGGGAGATAAAGAACGGCATCGGAGAGCTCGACGACGTGATCAAGATCCTGACCCGGCGGGCCGAGATCCGCGAAAAGCAGATCAACGATGTTTACGACATGCGCGGCGGAGTTCCCTTCGCGGTCGGTTTGGGGGCGTGCGTTCTCGAGCAGGACGGCGAATACGACGCGATAATCGGCGGCGAGAACAACGAAACCAAGGCCGCGGCGCTGGCCTGCGCCCGGATGATCAGGGCTAAATTGCCGGTCCGGAATGTCGCTCAGCTGCTCAACAGCCCGGACAAGTTCCTGGCGACGGTGGCGGAAAGCTATCTTATCTCCGAGGATTCCGCCGAGGCGCGGTCGATCGTCCTCGCACATCATCCGAACGAAGCGTTGGTCCTCGGCGCGCGCGCGACGTTTGCGGGGAAGGGCAGCTCCGACATCCCGCTCTATGAACTGTTTCAAAGCATCCCGGGCGTTCCCGAGGCCTATGGCGACCGCGATTATGAGCAACTCGACAAGACCGAGAAGAAACTGCGGAAGGAAGTGACCGAAAAGCCCGAACTGCTCGGCGTCTATTCCTACAACAAGAATTTCGTCCGTATTTACAGTGATCGCGCGGTCTTCAGCTGGGAAGAAGACCCGGCGCGCTATCGCGAACGCACTCTCGAAACAAACGAATTCGAACGGCTCAAGGGCTATCTGGCCGAGTCGCATGTCGACGATCTTCCGCCGTTCCTATCGAACTGCGGCGAATACTGCGCGAACGATGCGGAACTCCTGATGCTCGGCCGGGCCGGCGGTCGCCGAGTCTTTACGAACGGCTACCCGCTTCCGCCGTTCTTCGAAAAATTGGGTGCGATCTTTGAGGAAATGAAGCGGCCCGCGGCGAAACTTAGGTACTACATGCAGGACTCGGTCAAGGGTCTCGAAATCCTGTTCGAGGACAAGGATCTGAGCGCCGTTTCGGTGTGGAAGAACGGGGCCGATCTCCGAGTCCTGACCGAGAACACGACGAAGCGCAAGCAGATCGAAGCCGAGCTCAACGCCTTGGACGAGTCTGAGCAGGAGAAAGACAATCTCAACTACGAGGAGTTCGAGAAACGGAGCCGGACCCGGCGTGCCGCGCGCGAGTATGAAGGTCTCGGCTGGTTCAGGTTCGGAAACGGAAGACCGATCGCACAGGCGCAGCAGCCTCCGGGTTTCAGTTTCATTCCCGACCGTGACCGGGCCGCGGTTCAGCCCGACAGCGAACAGTGGAAGGCTCGGACCGCAACGGTTGAGATCCGCACAGACGGCGAAGGTCTCTACAAGGTCGTCCGCGGACAGATGACGCGCATCAAGACCGGGTTTTATGCGTCGCCGGTGATCACTCCGAGCGGGCGATGGGTTGTCGCACAGAAATTCGGTGACGGCGAGGAGGACGGTTACGGTCCGCGGGTTGTCCGCGTCAATTTGTTGACGAATAAGGAGTTTGCCGTCGACTATTCGGGTTATCCGCCGCTTGTCCCGATCGCGTACGTTCCGGCCCAGAACAAGATCCTGCTCGGAACGGCTTACACTTACGAGGACGAGGAGATGGAGAACGACGGTTTTTCGATTCCTCAACCGTCGTTCGAAAAGTACTATTTCCTCGACCCCGATACCGGGGCGTTCGTTGAAATGAAGAATGATCTCGCGCCCCTTGCCCAGCAGTCGTTCCGGCCGTTGCAGCCGGTTACGGGCAAACCCGACGAGTTCTGGGCCGCGGTTCCGAATGCCGATGGCAATTACACCGAGATCGGAACCTACACGCTGCGCACCCTGACATTCAGAAGCGTCCTGAAACTCCCGCAGATCGAGTTCACGAGCGTCCGGATGTGGGTCGATGAAACGGAGTACAAGGTTTATTTCGCTTATGAGGGGCACTTGCTGAGCGTCCCGCTGAAGTGACGCGCGCCTCTTGCTTGCGGATAATCGGCGGAAATGGTTTAATTGGTGTTTGCTCCGAGAGCAATATTTTGCGCCGAAGAGGGGGTGAGACTAAAAATGGCTTATATCGTAGTTAATTCTAACGAATCGATCGAGAATGCGCTGCGCCGGTTCAAGCGGAAAGTGATGACGGAAGAGATCATCAAAGATCTCAAGAAGCACGCTCATTTCATCCCGCCGGGCCAGAAAGCGAAGCTGAAGTCGCAAAACGCCCGTAAGCGCAACAAGAAACGGATGCGCTCGATGCGCACCCAGAGCATGGCGCCGTCGAACGGCTAAGCGCCTGCGCCGCCTGCGCTTGTTTGTGATGCGTGAGACGAGTTTTCCGGTAGATCACCTGAACTCGTTTCGCGCATTTCCTGTTTTGGTTTCCAATCGATGCCGACTGAGAGAACCCGGATCCTGATCACCAACGACGACGGTTACCATTCCGAGGGAATAATCGCCCTCGAAGCGGCTCTGCGCGATCTTGGAGAAGTGTTCGTCGTCGCGCCCGCATCGGAAATGTCGGGAGCATCACACAGCCTGACGCTCTCGCGCCCGCTCCGCATCCGCCAGATCGACGAACGTCACTGGACCGTCGACGGCACGCCGACCGACTGCGTGACGCTCGCCGTCAACAAGATCCTCCCGCCCGAAAAATTGCCGCATATCTGTGCCTCGGGGATCAATCACGGACCGAATCTGGGCGACGACGCGACGTACTCAGGAACCGTCGCCGGCGCGCTTGAAGCGACGATCCTCGGCGTTCCCGGACTTGCGTTCAGCCTGCTTGCGAGCCGTGAGCCCGATTTTACCGAGTCAGTCCGCGTCGCGAGGGCGATCACCGAACGGGCGATCGCGGACGGCCTGCCGGCGAGCACGCTTCTGAACGTGAACATTCCGAAAGGCATACCGAAAGGGATGCGGGTGACGAAACAGGGATTCAAGAACGCACGGCCGATCATCACCGAACATATCGATCCGCGTGGCAAGCCGTATTATTGGATCGGCGAACTGCGCGAAGGATTTCACGCCGAGGGCGGAACTGATTTTGAAGCGATCGACGAAGGCTACGTTTCGATCACGCCGATGAGGAGCGATCTGACCAATCACACCGCGATCGGTCAGTTGCGTGGTTGGGAAAGCGATAATTGATCTTTTTGCTGTGAACGGGACGCGAATCTTAAAGGAATACGAGATCCTCCGCGGTCAGATGATCCGCAAACTCCGCAACGATTACAAGATCGCGGACGAACGGGTGCTGTCGGCGATGGCGGCCGTTCCGCGTGATTTTTTCGTCCCGACTGCGCTTAAGTCGCAGGCATACCGCGACAACGCGCTGCCGATATCGGCGAACCAGACGATCTCGCAGCCGTTCATCGTCGCGCGGATGACGGAATTGCTTGAACTCAGGCCGTCAGACCGCGTGCTCGAGATCGGCGCCGGATCAGGCTATCAGTCGGCGGTTCTCGCGAAACTCGCCGCGAGCGTCTTCGCGATCGAGCGCATACCGGCGCTTGCCGCAGAGGCCAAGGAGCGCCTTCGAGCGCTCGGGATCGGCAACGTATCGTTCAACTGTGCCGATGGCACGACCGGTTGGGAAGTTTATGCGCCGTTCGACGCGATACTCGTCGCCGCGGGCGGACCGGAA
>JAKOSS010000199.1 GCA_029777145.1 Acidobacteriota bacterium
CGGATTCATCTCGATGATCCGGACGTCGCCGTTCTCGGGATTGACCGCGAATTGGATGTTCGACCCGCCGGTCTCAACGCCGACCTTGCGGATGCAGGCGATCGACATGTCGCGAAGCCGCTGATATTCGACGTCGGTCAGCGTCTGTGCCGGCGCAACGGTGATCGAGTCGCCGGTATGCACGCCCATCGGATCGAAGTTCTCGATCGAGCAGATGATGACGACGTTGTCCTTGAGATCGCGCATCACCTCGAGCTCGAATTCCTTCCAGCCGAGGATCGATTCCTCGATCAGGACCTGCGAGATCGGCGACGCGGCAAGTCCGCGCTGGACGATCTCCTCGAATTCTTCGGGGTTGTAGGCAGTTCCGCCGCCCGTGCCGCCAAGCGTGAAAGCGGGACGGATGATCGCCGGATAACCCGTCTCTTCGACGATCCGCTTCGCCTCGTCCCAACTGTGCGCGAATCCGCCCTTCGCCGACGGGACGCCGATCTCGTCCATCGCGAGTTTGAAAAGCTCGCGATCCTCGCCCACCTTGATCGAATCGATGTTCGCGCCGATCAGTTTCACGCCGTGCGCGTCGAGAATCCCGGCCTCGTAGAGCGCGACCGAAAGGTTGAGTCCGGTCTGGCCGCCGACTGTCGGGAGCAGCGCGTCCGGCTGGTCCTTTTCGATGATCGCCGCGACCGATTCGACCGTCAGCGGCTCGACGTACGTTCGGTCGGCGATCTCGGGATCGGTCATGATCGTCGCCGGGTTCGAATTGACGAGCACGACCTCGAATCCTTCCTGTTTCAGCGCGCGGCAGGCCTGAGTTCCCGAATAATCGAATTCGCAGGCCTGGCCGATAACGATCGGTCCCGACCCGATGATCAAGATCTTGTGAATGTCAGTGCGTTTGGGCATTTTCTAAATCGATAGATTATACAAAAAAAGTCGCGGCCCTCAGAACCGCGACTCGTGTCATTTGCAAATGTTTGCCTTCCCGTTCGGGCCGGGCGCCCAAACCTTCGTAACCGTGGTCCATTTCTTTGTTCCGAAGTTCCATTCTTCAAGATATCCGGCATCACGGTCGTACCGCATCTCCTGTTTCGGCGCGAGGCGATATTCGCGCTTGTCGGAACCCGACGCTTTTCGCAACCAGACACTCCGTCCGCAATTGTTGACGAGCGTGATGACGTTGGTGCCGCCGACCGCGCCCATCTGAATATCGCGCTCGCTGACGACGATCCCCTTTACACCGCGCGCGCTCATGGCATCGTACGAGTCCTTTTCGTTGGTTTTGAACCATGCTGACGAACCGGCGCCGATCGTCAGCTTGAAACTCCCCTTAGCCAACGGCTCGCCGGCGTCTTTGAAGTTATAGGATTTCAGGACGAACTCGATCTCGTAACTGCCGGGCGCGGTTTTCGCGAGCACCGCCGGCAGTCGAAATGCGAACAGGTTCTTTCCGAAATTGGGGACGTCGGCGGCCGGATCAGGATCGGAGATCACCGGCACGATCATCGTCGTTGACTTCGACGAACGGACGACGTTCTGGTCGAAACCGAACATCTCTTCTTCCAGCATCTTTCCGCCCGACGAGATCTCGGTTGTGAATGTGACCGCCCGATCCTCGATCTTCAGCAACGAAGCGATCGGCACCTTGAACGAAACATGTGCGTAAATATGTTCGCCTGAGTTGAACTCAGTCGATCCGTCCGCTGATTTCGGCGATTTTGAGAACTTCACCTCGCCGTTCTGCGCGAAGCAATTGCCC
>JAKOSS010000200.1 GCA_029777145.1 Acidobacteriota bacterium
GCGATCGTCGGCGAGGTTCCGAAAGGCAAGTATGTCGGCCTCAAGTTCAGGATCGGCGTGCCCGAGGAACTGAACCATCTCGATCCCGCGAGTCAACCGTCGCCGCTCAACATCAGCCGCATGATGTGGTCGTGGCAAATGGGTTACAAGTTCGCGCGCATCGACACCCGCACGAGCGGTCGGCCGAACGGTTACGTTCTGCATCTGGGCAGCACGAAATGCGCGACCGATTCGGCGACGAACATTACGACCTGCGGATCACCGAACCGGCCCGAATTCGTTTTCGATAAGTTCAACGTCGCCGACGACGTCGTTGCGGTCGACCTCGGAGCGCTTTTCGCGGGGGCGAACGTCGATGTCAATCAGGCGAACACTGCCGCCGGGTGCATGTCGTTCGAAGGCGACGGCGACTGCCTGCCGGTCTTCCGCAGCCTCGGACTTTCTTTTGAAGGCAGCGAAACCGCGAAACAGACGTTCATGCGCGTCGAATCCGCAAAATCCGCCGGCGTACGATCGACGAAAGGAGGACGGTAATGATGCGAATCATCAAACTTGCGGCCTTCGTATTTGCCGTCTCACTGGGATTGATCGGGATCGGATCCATGCTCTTTGAGAATGCGGCATCTGCTGCCGACGGTTACGTGTGGAACCTGCCCAAAGGCTTTCCGACGCCGTTCGTGCCGCCCGGAAATCCGATGTCTGACGCCAAGGTCGAGCTTGGCCGGCACCTTTTTTACGATCCGCGACTCTCGATCAACGAAAAGACTTCGTGCGCGACCTGCCATTTGCAGGAAAAGGCGTTCACCGACGGCCGAAAGACAGCCGTCGGAACGACCGGCGAAATTCATCCGCGCAATTCGATGAGCCTCGCGAATCTCGCCTACAACCCTTCATTCAATTGGGCGAATCCGGCGGTCATCAGGCTAGAGCGCCACGCGCATCTCCCGATCTTCGGTGAATTCCCGATCGTCGAAATGGGAATGTCGGGCAAAGAAGATCTTTTCGTTGCGCGGCTCAAGGCGGAACCTCGATACGAAAAACTGTTTCGTGACGCGTATCCGGATGTCGAAAACCCCGTCTCGATCCCGAGTTCGATCCATGCGATCGCGGCATTCGTCCGCACGCTGATCTCGGGCAACTCGCCGTACGATCGCTACCGGTATCAAGGACACGCCGACGCGATCTCCGATTCGGCGAAACGCGGCGAGAAGTTGTTCTTCAGCGAGCGGATGGAATGCTTCGACTGCCACGCCGGGTTCAATCTTTCGGGAACCGTCAACTTCGTCGGAAAGGCGATCGAGAACGCGCAGTTCGAGAACAACGGGCTATACAACATCGACGGCAAAGGCGGATATCCGGTCGACAATACCGGCCTTTTCGAGGTCACGAAGAAACCGGAAGACATGGGCAAGTTCAAGGTTCCGACGCTGAGAAACGTCGACTTGACGGCGCCGTATATGCACGACGGCAGCATCGCCACTCTCGAAGAGGTCATCGACCATTACCAGGCAGGCGGCCGCACGATCAAGGATGGAAAGAACGCCGGAAACGGAAGTCTCAGTCCATTGCGGAGCGATTTCGTCCGCGGTTTCAAACTCTCGCCGGAGGAAAAGTCTGACCTGATCGCGTTCTTAAAGAGCCTGACCGATACCGAGTTCGTGACCAACCCGCGATTCGCGGATCCATGGAGGGCGAAATGAAGTACAAAATTCTGCTGATCGCGCTATTCGCAATCTCCTGTTTCGCCGCTTGCGGCGTCGATGCACGGCTTGATCCGATCGATCCGGTGAACGCGGCAACCAAGACCTACAGATCGACCGCAACTGTCGTCAAGATTGATACTTTGACGCAGAAGGTGACGCTCGATCACGACGACATTCCCGGATATATGAAGGCGATGACGATGACCGAGGCGGTCAGTTCGCCCGAAGTGCTTTCGGGAATCAGTATCGGCGACCGCGTCGAGTTCGAGATCGAGTTGTCGGGAAACGAGGTTCGCATCTCGAAACTGACGAAGATCGCGGGCGGAGATCAGGTGAACGGCGCGGAGATCTTCAAGGCAAATTGCGCCCGCTGCCACGCCGACGACGGCTCAGGTACGAAGAAAGGCATTCCGCTGAATTCGGGACATGCGCTGCATCATTCGGACGAGGAGTATGTCCGTCAGGTAACGGCGGGAAAGGAGCCGAAAATGCCGGCGTTCGGCGGCAAACTGAGCGAGGCCGAGATCACGTCGGTCATCGAACATGTTCGCCGCGTGATCCAAGCGGGCGCAAAAGAATCTGAACCCGATGAGCACCACAAACACTGAAAAGGCTAAGCGGCGGAATTACAAGTACTACGTTCGAAAGGCACATCGGTATCTCGGCATTTTGATCGGGATCCAGTTTGCCTTTTGGACGTTGGGCGGGCTGTATTTCAGTTGGTCTGACATCAATCAGATCCGCGGGGACGACGTCCGGAAAAAGTCGGATGTTTTGTCGGACCGATCCGACGGGATCCGCTTGGCATTTCCGTCTGCGGGGATTGATGCCGACGCACGGATCACAAAGGCCGAGATGGTGAGCATTCTTGGCCGACCTTACTTCTTTGTGGGTTTTCAGTTGAATGGCGATCGTGCCGAATCGCGTCTCATCGACGCGCTCGACGGGTCGACCCGAGGCGCGATCGATGAATCGGAGGCCCGCCGTATCGCGGTCGAAGGGTTGCAAATACCCGCGTCCGTCGTCAGGGCCAATTACGTCTCGGAGGCCGCCGCCGGACATGAATACCGGGAAAAGCCGCTTCCCGCGTGGGCGATCGATCTCGACGGCGGGTACACCGTTTATGTCGCGGCGAACAACGGCCAGATCACGGCGATCCGGAACAATCGTTGGCGGATCTACGACTTCCTCTGGATGCTGCACACACAGGACTACGGAGCTCGCGACAACATCAACAACTGGATACTGAGGTCGTTTTCGGCGCTCGGGATCGTCACGATCGCCTCGGGATTCGCGCTCTTTTTTATCAGTTCGCGAACGATCCGCCGGCTGCGTTTGAAGCGAAGGTAACGCGCGTCACTTGCAGTTGACGGTGATCTTCTGCTCGTTCAGGCACTTCTGCTCGCACTGTTTGATATATTCACCGAGCTTCTTGTTCTCCGCCTGCGCCGCCCATTTGTCGAGGCCGGCGATCTTCTTCGCTTCGGGGGTTTTGACGAACTCCTGATAAAGACGGTCATATCCTGAATCGCCTTCGATGCAATACTTGCTGCACGTGTTTTGCCGCGCCTGTGCCTCAACCGGATCCTTTCCCTGATAAGTCTTTCCGTCGATCGTCAGTTCACCGACACATTCCCGGCCGCCTCCGCATCCGAACGCCGCGATCATGAGCGTAATCGCGACGACCAAGATCATTGGGAGATTCGTTGACGTCAAATTTTGCATACGTCCTCCAAAGTCCATTGGTTGGCAACGAGTCGAAATCGAGTACCTGCATTCAACGCGAATAACGCATTGGAAGATTTGCCCGCCAATCTCCGCGAATTTATCAATGAGCAGCCACTTTGTTCGGATCGCCCGACGTCGACGGTCGTTTGGAGGAGGTACGCGACCCGATGGCGGCTTTCTGAACGGCGTCAATTCGCGAAAATTCGCTGGAACGTTGGGTTCAATGCGACCAAACGTTGCCGATCCCATCTGTTAGATTTGCTAATTCTCAATGCTGCTGTTGTATTCCTGATTCTAATTTAACATCGATCGCGGCGAGACTCATACGAAGCAATGTGACTGGCGCACATGATCTGCGATATGATGCTGAGCTTAGTCCATCGAAGGAGAATCATGTGAGCGAACTGGTTCGGTTCGGAGTCAGTATCGAGCAAGAGTTGCTCGAAAATTATGACCGGCTGATCGCCGAAGGCGGCTACGCGAACAGGTCTGAGGCGATCCGCGATCTGATACGCGAAGCGCTGATCCAGAAGAAGATCGACGCTGACGGCGAGACCGAATCGCTCGGCAGTTTGACGCTGGTTTACGATCACCATGCGCGCAATTTGTCCGCCGAAATGGCTGAGATCCAGCACCATCACCACCACAACGTCATCAGCGTCATGCACCTGCATGTGAGCCACGACGACTGCCTCGAGATCCTCGCCTTGAAGGGAAAGGTCGCGGACCTGGTAGAACTCGCGAACAGGTTGCTGATCCTCAAGGGAATCAAGAACGGAAAACTGTATCTGACGCTTCCGTCATCAAGGATCGTCGAGTAAGTGCTACGATTTTTTGTTTTGTGCTACACTCTGCGCATGCGATTCTCAAAACGGAAATCATTCTGGCTGTCATCCGCGTTGATCTTGCTGATCGGTACCGCCGTATTCGCGCAGTCCCGCAATTTTTCAGGTTCGGTGGTTACCGCGCAGTTCGAATTCGTGCCGGGCGCGACGATCACGATCGAAACTTCGTCGGGTACGCAAACTGTCGTCTCGGACTCGGAAGGACGATTCTCGATCGCCGTTCCGGACGAATCGATCTCGGTTACGGTTTCCGGCAAGAACATTGAGACTCAGACGCGGATGTTTGCGCGCGACGAAAAGATCGACGGCGTGCAGATCAAGATCAAATACGTCGTTCCGCCGATCAGCGAAAGCGTCGTCATCGAGGCGGAATCGCTGACGCCCGAGGTTGAGAACCGGAACGACTCGATCTACAAGAACAACCTCTTCGGGCGCGACGATCAGCTCGTCTTTACGCTCAACGCCGGCATCAACGCCGGCCAACACGAAGGCGGCGGAAAGTCGCTCGAGATCCGCCGTTTCGGCTTCAATCTCGACCACGGAGGCGTCAACGGCGGACTCAAGGTTCTCGTCGACAACGTCCAGCAGAATCAGGGAACGCAAGGACACGGCCAGGGATATCTCGGCGCGTTGAAGAGCCTTTCGCCCGAACTTGTCGGCGACGTTTCGATCATCAACGGCCCGTTCTCGGCCGCGTACGGCGATTTTTCGGGTCTCGGCGTCGTTCAGATCAGGCAGAAGGAATCGCTCCCTGATGTCTTCACGCTCAGGATCCAGGGCGGTTCTTTCGGCACGTTTCGAACTTTCGCGGCGATCAGCCCGAAGATCAACAATGTCGACTCGTTTCTCGCATACGAGTTCTCACGGACCGACGGTCCGTTCAAGAATCCGCTCAAATACCGCCGCGACAACGTTACCGCGAACTTCACGCGCCGATTCGGCGAACGCACCGCGGCCGGGATCAAATTCAATTTCGGACGGAACGATTTCTACTCATCGGGACAGATCCCGCTCGATCTGGTGGCGTCGGGCGATCTCGACCGTTTCGACGCGCTCGATCCAGAAAACGGCGGACGCGTCCGGCTCGGGACGATCGGCGGATATTTCCGAAAGGAGTTTGAGTCCGGCGCGACGTTCAAGGCGGACGCATTTGTCGGAAGGTCAATGTTCGATCTTTTCTCGAACTTCACGTTCTTTCTCGCCGATCCCGTTTACGGCGACGAGATCCAGCAGCACGATTCGCGGCTTCAGGAAGGCGCGAATGTTCAATTTCTTCAGCCGTACAAGTTCTTCGGCAATCAGGCGCTCGTGACGGTCGGCGGCAACCTGCATCTGAGCCAGATCAACGTCGGACTTTACCCGACGATCGGTCGCGATCCGAGCCGCAAGTTCCTGCCGGGAAATATCGACAATCCCGATGTCCTTCTGACTTCGGCACACGCGAACGTCAATAATTACGCCGGTTACGTGCAGAACGAACTCGAGTTCTACAACGGCCATTTGCGGATCGAAACCGGACTGAGGTTCGATTACTTCGGATTCAAGGTCGACGGATTCGATCTTTCGGGAACGTCATCAGACCTCGGCGCCGGCGATTGTTTCGCGGATCCGCGAAGCTGCGGCGATCCCCTCGTCGGAAAGGAAGGCGCCGGAAAACTCCAGCCGAAACTCGGGATCGCCTGGACGCCGTTCGAGAAAACGCCGCTCACGTTCTATTTCAACTATGGCCGCGGAATCTCGTCGCAGGACGCCCGTGGCGTTGTCCGTGATCCGAATTCGCCTAAAGTGTCGACGACCGATTTCTACCAGTCGGGCGTCAGCCTCAACTCGCGACGCTTCTCGGTTGTCGCCACCGCGTTTCTGATCGACCGTTCGAACGAGCAGGTTTACATTCCCGACGACGGCTCGACGGAATTCGCCGGACGCTCGCGATCATACGGATTCGAACTCCGAAATTCGATCCGTCTGACAAAATTTCTTGCCTTCAACGGCGGTGTGACGCAGGTCGTCCGCGCGTTTTATCCCGGACAATTTGCCGGTGACGGGACGCGTTTGATCGTCGACAGCGCGCCGCACACCGTCGCGAATGCCGGTTTGGTTCTCTCGGGTTGGCGCGGGTTCAACTCGTCACTGAGCTGGCGGAGCATTTCCGGATACAGGCTCGACGGCGAGGATCGCTCGATCCGCGCGGCCGGCAACGACGTCGTCGAGTTCGCCCTGACGAAGCGATTGAAGAACGGGATCGATCTCAATTTCTCGGTCGTCACTCTCCTCAACAAACATTACTTCGAAACTCAAAACTATTTCGAAGCAAGAAC